>NZ_JBGONH010000089.1:0-8251 GCF_041439075.1 Vibrio sp. FF145 | reverse complement strand
ACTTCTTCTTGAAGATAAAAGCGGCTTTCCCCGGAAAGCCGCGATGAACCTTTTTATTGTTATTACGACTTAGTGATTACTTATTATCAGCTAATTCTCTGTGCGCTGCTTTTGCTTCATCGACGCGAGCTAGTTTTTCTAGGTCTTTGTCTTCAACAAATACAGGTAGAGGTTTGTGTTTTTCAGCTAAGTAACTGTAAATCACTGGCAGTACAAATAGCGTGAATAGAGTACCAATTGCTAAACCAGCAACGATTACGATACCAATACTGAAACGCTGAGCCGCACCCGCACCACTTGCGTACATCAGTGGGATTAGACCCGCGATCATCGCAGCCGTTGTCATCAGGATTGGACGAAGACGAACCTTCGCTGCTTCCATTACCGCTTCAATACGAGTTTTTTGATTGTGCAGCTGCTCTTCTTTCGCAACCTCACAAATCAAGATACCGTGCTTGGTAATCAGGCCGACTAAGGTGATCAAACCAACTTGCGAGTAGATGTTCATCGTTGCCGCGCCCCAAGCCAGAGCTATTAGGGCACCACAGATCGCCAGTGGTACAGATACCATGATAACCAGTGGGTCTTTCAGTGATTCAAACTGAATCGCCAATACCAAGAAGATGATTGCCAGAGCTAAACCAAAGGTCGCGTAAAGTGCGCTACCTTCTGTTACGTATTGGCGTGCTTCACCCATGTAGTCATGGTTGTAGCCACTTGGAAGCTTATTCGCTGCCGTGTCTTCAAACCATGCAATTGCATCACCCATTGCAGCGCCTGGAGCCGGTACCGCACCAATCGTAGCCGAGTTCAATTGGTTGAAGTGAGGAAGAGAGCGAGGCTCTGCCACAACATCAATCGTAATCAAACTGCCTAGTGGTACAGCGTTGCCGTCTGCAGCACGTACGTAGTAGTTGTTCATTGATTCTGGGTTCAAACGGAATTTACGTTCAACTTGAGGAATTACCTCGTAAGAACGGCCATTCAAGTCGATACGGTTTACGTAGCCATCTGACATCATGGTACCGAGCGTGATACCGATATCTTGCATGGTCACACCGTATGCGCCTGCTTTATCCTTGTCGATGTTGATCTTCATGGTTGCTGAGTCGTAATTCAGGTCGAGATCTGAATATACGAACAACGGGTTTGAAGAGACATCAGCCAGAATGTCTGTGGTAATTTGGAACAAGCTTTCAAAACTGTTTGGCGTTGTTATAACAAACTGAATTGGAAGGCCTGAACCAGCACCGGGTAGTTCTGGCATTTGGAATGCAGTTACCGCCATTCCTGGAACATCTTTCACCAAATTACCAACGCGGTTCGCTACGTCTGATTGGCTTGCTTCACGTTCGCTCCAAGGAACCATCGACGCAATACCAAATGCTTGGTTTGCATTTGGCACACCTGTAAATACCTGTGCGTAAGCAACTTCTGGTTGATCAGACAGAATCTGGTTTACGTCGTTCATGGTATTTTGCATGAAGTCTAAGTTTGCATTCGACGGTGCAGTACCCATCAACATGATTACACCTTTATCTTCTGAAGGTGCTAGCTCACTAGGGATGAATTTGAACAACAACGGTAAACTTGCAAATACGATGATAGCAAAACCAATAAATACTGGACGATGTTGCATTACCGCACCAAGCATACGCTCGTAACGGTTAGTCATGCCATCTAGCACGCTATGAACTTTCTGCTCAAACTTGCTTGGCTCAGCGTGAGCTTTCAGCATTTTCGAACACATCATTGGCGAGAGCGTTAGTGCCACAATGCCTGATACGAAAACCGAACCCGCTAGGGTTAATGCAAACTCTTTAAATAGCGAGCCTGTAATACCACCCATCATCGCAATTGGAGCATATACCGCACCTAGCGTTAACGTCATTGCGATAACAGGCACCGCAATTTCGCGGGTACCGATAATCGCTGCACGGAAAGGGGACTCGCCGAGCTTGATATGCCTGTCGACGTTTTCAAGTACTACGATCGCATCATCTACCACTAGACCGATGGCAAGTACCATTGCAAGTAGTGTCATTAGATTCCAAGAGAAACCCATTGCCTGCATTACCATTGCCACACCAATCAAAGACAGTGGGATAGTAATAATAGGGATCAGTACCGCTCGGAATGAACCTAAGAATAAAGTAATCACGATCAATACGATTAATGCCGCTTCAAGGATAGTCTTAATAACCTCTTGAATTGACTCGTTAATCGCAATAGTTGAATCGTACATGACGTTCATTGAGATGTTGCTTGGTAGGTTCTTCTCTAGTTGAGGAAGAAGTTCCAGTACATCAGCTGCGATGTTGATTGGGTTCGCACTTGGCGCCGCATTGATCGCGGCTACAACCGCCTCTTGGCCGTTAGCACTTGCTCGGTAAACATCGTGACTTTTCTCAAGAGAAACTTTCGCGATATCGGATAGGCGAATGATCTCACCTTCTCCGCTTTTCACGACTAGATTCTCTAGTTCTTCAGTGTTTGATACCTGAGTATCGGCACTGCCGTTGTAAAGCACGAACTCACCGGTCGCTTGACCCGTAGCTGATTGGTAGTTGTTAGCGTTCAGTACCGTCATTACATCAGATGCAGTCAGACCAATCGCCGCCATTTTTGATGGGTCTAGCCATACGCGCAGTGCGTATTTCATACCACCATATAGGTCAACTTTAGATACACCATTAACCGTAAATAGCTGCGGGTTGATTACACGCTCTAGATAGTCGGTAATTTGGCTCGATACCAATTCGTCACTGGTAAAACCAATATAGAGTACAGCGGTTGTTGAACCGGTAGACATGGTTACGGTTGGATCTTCAGCCTCTTTAGGTAGCTGAGAACGTACCGAGTTTGTCTTGGCCAGTATGTCAGACAATGCCGCATTCGGATCGGTGTTCAACTTCATGTTCACGGTAATCGTAGATTTACCTAGCACAGAAGAAGATGTCATATAATCGATATTATCCGCTTGAGCCACAGCCTGTTCGAGGGGCTGGGTGATAAAGCCTTGGATAAGATCGGCACTTGCACCGTAGTAACCAGTTGAGACTGTCACCACGGTATTCGTCATTTCAGGGTATTCACGCACCTGCATTTTGAAGATTGCTTGTAAGCCAAGCAGAGCAATCAAAAAGCTGATGGATACCGCTAGAACTGGACGTTTAATAAAAACATCAGTAAAGCGCATTGTGCCTCCAGTTACAGCTTAGGTGTTTCAGATGGTGGAGTGATTGCATCACTTTCAACAACTTTAACTTTGGCGCCGTTACTTAGGCGTACTTGGCCAGAAGTTACAACTGTATCGCCAGCTTTTACACCATCAAGGATGTGTGCAATATCAGCCGTACGCTCACCTACTTTTACAACATGTTGAGCAACACGCTGAACTCCGTCTTCTTCAGTTAAGATGTAAACATTGTCACCATATAGAGTGAAAGTAATCGCTGTTTGAGGAAGAGTAACTTGGTTCTCTAGCTTAGGCAGAATGATGTTAGCACGAGCGAACATACCGCTACGAAGCTTGCCATCATTGTTTGGAATATCTGCTTGAACTTGGATAAGACCACTTTGGATGCTTACTGCTGGTTCGATTGCACTGATAGAACCTTCAAATGGCTTCTCTGGGTAGGCATCAACAAAGATGTCGATAGCTTGACCCACATGGATGCGAGAGATATCAGTTTGAGAAACCGTGAAGCGCAGGCGCATGACACTGGTATCTTCTAAACGAACGATATCCGTACCTGATTGCAGGTATTGACCTAGGTAAACGTTACGAATGCCCACTTTTCCATCGAAAGGAGCACGAATTTCACGACGTTCGATAGATGCTTTTAGGCTTTCAATATCAGCAGATAGAGAGTAGAAGTTTGCTTCTGCTTCATCGTATGCTTCTTTAGAAATAGAACCTTTCTTAAAAAGACCTTGGTAGCGTTTGTATTTTGCTTTTGCCGCAGGTAGGCGAGCTTCAGAGCTCTTTAGATTTGCCTTTTCTACGCCAGAATCAAGACGAACAAGAAGTTGGTCATTTTTAACATCAGTACCAGAACCAAAAGATATTTGGTCAATAACACCGCTGGTTTCGTTCGCTAGTGTTACACCTTGGTTAGGTTCGATGAAGCCGATAGCTTCGATCACAGGAACCCAGTCGATAGGTTGAACTTCTGTTACCGTTACTGGAAACTCTGGCTCAGGTCGGTTAGCCATAAACTCAGCAATTTTTTGTTGTTTAAACATGTTAAACCCAATAACGCTGCCGAAAAGTAGTACAGCGATGAGTAACATGAAGAAAGTCCACTTTTTCATTCTAGTTAGAACTCCAAATTAGTGTGTAATAATCGCATCCCAACTTGCTTCAATCGCCGCTTCAATGGCTTTTTTATCAAGTTGGTAATATCCAAGAGATTGCTTACGGGCCAGCGTGACACTGACTTCTAAGCTAAGTGCTGCTAAAACAGGGTTTTCTAGAGGCTTAAACACCCCTTGCTCTCTACCTTCAGTAAAGAGTTGATCTATTTTGTGGAACATTTTTCGTTCAATCTCTTTGGTCTCATGGCTGCGAATACAAGGTAAAGAGTCGTATTGAGCTCTATTCTTTAAATTGCAGATGTTTGATCCCGAGAGCTCGAAAATGTTGAGCCACATTTTTCTAAATCGTTCTTTTAGACTCATCGAATCTTCAACGCCTTGCTGAATTAAACCAGCATTCCGTTGAGTGACAGCTAAGCGAACTTGTTGTAATAGTTCTTCTTTGTCTGAGAAGTAGCGATAAATAGTTCCTGCCGCAACTCCTGCTTCTTTAGCTAGTTTATGCATAGAAAGCCCGTGAAAGCCTGATTCAGCAATCAGTTTTTCGGCGGCATCTATAATTTGTTGTCTTTTATCTATCATAGAATAAGAACCAGACAGTGATAATATACTCACTAATGAATGAACGTTCATTCATTATAGCCTAAGACCCACACATATGTGCAACATAGTTTTTCATATGTGATATAAAATTCTTGCATAAGAGAGCGTAGCATTCGTGGTGTTGCAGCATTATTATAGGCGCGCAATTGAATTCGCTCCGATAGACCAAATTGAGAACCAAATGAAACTGAACCCAAGACAAGATGAAGCCGTGAAATATGTTTCGGGCCCCTGTTTAGTATTAGCAGGCGCTGGATCTGGTAAAACACGTGTTATCACGAATAAGATTGCTTACTTGGTTCAAGAGTGTGGTTACAAGGCACGCAATATTGCAGCGGTAACTTTTACCAATAAAGCGGCACGCGAGATGAAAGAACGTGTGGGGCAAACTCTGGGTAAAGGTGAATCAAAAGGCCTGATCGTTTCGACTTTTCATACCATGGGCTTAACTATCATTCGTCGTGAATACAAAGCGCTGGGTCTGAAAGCGGGCTTCTCTCTATTTGATGACCAAGACCAGTTGGCGCTATTAAAAGAGCTAACAGAGAGACAGATCGATGGTGATAAGGATCTGCTGCGTGCTTTAATGAGCACCATTTCGAATTGGAAGAATGACATGCTGACGCCAGATCAGGCGAAAGCTCGAGCTCAAGGCGAACAAGAGCAGTTGTTTGCATTCTGTTTTGAGATGTACCAGAAACAGATGAAGGCATACAACGCGCTCGATTTTGATGATCTGATTGCGATGCCAGTATTACTTCTGAAAACCAATCAAGAAGTGCGCGAGCGCTGGCAGTCTCGTATTCGCTATTTACTTGTCGATGAGTATCAAGATACCAACACCAGCCAATATGAATTGGTGCGTCTGCTTGTGGGAGAGCGTGGTCGTTTGACGGTCGTAGGTGACGATGACCAATCTATTTACTCATGGCGTGGTGCAAAACCGCAAAACTTGGTGCTGTTAGGTGAGGATTACCCGAACTTACGCTTGATCAAACTAGAGCAGAACTACCGCTCAACGAGTCGAATTTTGCGTGCAGCGAATATCTTGATCGCTAATAACCCACACGTTTATGAAAAGTCACTGTTCTCTGAGATCCCGGACGGTGAAAAGCTCAAGGTACTGAATGCTAAGAATGAAGAGCATGAAGCAGAGCGTATTACAGGTGAGATCATCGCTCACAAGTTTTTGAACCGCACTGAATATAAAGATTACGCAGTGCTGTACCGTGGTAACCACCAATCTCGCTTGATTGAAAAAGCGTTGATGCAGAACCGTGTGCCTTACAAAATTTCTGGCGGTACGTCTTTCTTCGCTAGAGCTGAGATTAAAGACATCATGGCTTACCTCCGCGTGTTGGTGAACCCTGATGATGACAACGCGTTTCTACGTATTGTAAACACACCACGTCGTGAGATAGGCCCGGTGACGCTTGAGAAGTTAGGCAGCTACGCCAACATGCGTGGCAAGAGCTTGTTTGAAGCGAGCTTTGAGATGGGTTTAGAGCAAACTTTGACTGGTCGTGGTTTAGAAAACCTGCGCCGTTTCAGCGATTGGATTGTTCGTATTTCTGATAATGCTGAACGTGGCAATACCGTTGAGGCTGTTCGCTCTTTGGTTCGTGATATTAACTATGAAGATTGGTTGTACGAAACCTCGGCAAGCCCGAAAGCTGCAGAGATGAGAATGAAGAACGTTTCTGATCTTTATAGTTGGATCGTTGCTGACCTTGAGGGTGACAACTACGACAAAGAAGAGAAGACCCTACGAGAGGTGGTTCAACGTTTAACGCTACGTGACATGATGGAGCGTGGTGAAGATGATGACGATGCAGACCAAGTTCAATTAATGACATTGCATGCATCGAAAGGCCTAGAGTTTCCGTATGTGTTCCTGATGGGAGCCGAAGAGGGTATCTTGCCACACCAAACCAGTGTCGATGAAGGTAACGTAGAAGAAGAACGTCGTCTTATGTATGTAGGGATTACTCGAGCGCAGAAAGAGCTGACCTTCACTAAGTGTCGTGAACGTCGTCAGTATGGCGAATTGATAAAGCCAACACAAAGCCGATTCCTTGATGAACTGCCGCATGAAGATGTGGAGTGGGAAAGCGTGAAGAAGCCTCAATCCGCAGAAGAACGAATGGAGAAAGGGCAGGCACACATTGCCAACATTCGTGCGATGTTCAATAAGAAGTGATGTTTGGCTCTAAATCGAGACCAATAAAAAGGTGACCATGAGGTCACCTTTTTTGAATTTGGTATTTTTAATTACAGATCGGCAAATTACAGGCCGGCAATCATGTGCTCGATAGCATCTTTGATTTCGTCGTCGGAACAGTCCATACATGAACCTTTCGCTGGCATAGCATTGAAGCCGTTGATTGCGTGGTCAGCTAGGATGTCGCGACCTTGGGCAATACGAGGACCCCAGTCACCAGCATCTCCTGTTTTAGGTGCGCCACTTACGCCAGATGCGTGACAAGCGATACAAAAGGTACCGTAAACTGCTGCGCCATCACGAGGGCCTGTTGGTTCTGCGGTTACTGGCTCGCTGCCGACTAGGTAAACTTGGCCAACTGGTTTGATGCGTTCAGCAATAGCATCTTGCTCTGCTTCGCTTAGGCCTGAAGCCATAGCGCCAGTTGAAAAGGTTAAAACTGCGATGACAACGCTTAAAATTCGACGAGACATATCCATTAAACTCACTTTACATTCCCAAGGTAAGTACATGCTTACCAATTTATAGTGTTGGAAGGGTGTTTTGGCTTTATCAGCAAAGAGCAACTGTTAAACCAATGTAAATAATGGGTGATTATATCCCGATAAGTTGTTGCAATAAACAACAACTTATAAGCTGCGGTGGGTTGTAGTACTCAAATAAGGGGTTTATCACATATTAACTGTCGAAAAAGAGACCAAACAGAAAAAAAAGTTAAAAAAGTACTAGACGGCATAAGGTGATATACGTATTATTCCACTCCGCCGACAGGGCATGCGCCTGTAGCTCAGCTGGATAGAGCGTTGGCCTCCGGAGCCAAAGGCCGAAGGTTCGAATCCTTTCAGGCGCGCCATCCGGTCTCTTACTTAGGTAAGTGAGAATTGGCAAAAAGAAATAATGGTGGCTATAGCTCAGTTGGTAGAGCCCTGGATTGTGATTCCGGTGGTCGCGAGTTCGAATCTCGTTAGCCACCCCATTCTTTCTTTACAAAATATCGGTAGCTTCGGCTTCCAGTGTTGATTCATTATTCCCAAGAGTCGATACGAAATTAGTCGGTGAATAGCGCAGCTTGGTAGCGCATCTGGTTTGGGACCAGAGGGTCGGGGG
>NZ_JBGONH010000088.1:0-8429 GCF_041439075.1 Vibrio sp. FF145 | reverse complement strand
AGTAAGACTCGCTACACTGTGCGATCTAAACACCTTAAATGATAGGTGTTGGCTGTAGTCAGCGGCTTGATGAGTTCTAGAGCGAACCTAATTCGAATATAAAATTTGCGTTAAGCCCAGTTGAGGATCGACCAATTCGGTTGATCAGACAGTGCTTTCAAACGCGGGCATGGATTCACCAAGTAAGCAAAGTCAGCGTGTTCGCACAAAGGTAAGTCGTTGATTGAATCCGTATAAAAATGAATGTCTGAGTAGTTGGTTTCTTGATCATCCAACCACTCTTTTAAACGGGTGACTTTACCTTCACGGTAGCTTGGCACACCTAAGATCTGAGACGTGAAGCGGCCTTGGTTTTCAATCAAGTCGATACCGAGTGCATTCTCAATACCAATCTTGCGACCGACCGCTTCCACTAAGAAAGTTACACTGGCAGAGATGATCAACATGTCGATGTCATCATTCTCAAGCTTCTCAATCAAAGGTTTCGACTGCTTGAACTGTCTAGGCAAAATATGCTGTTCAACACACTCTTCCACCAAAGCGGTAACTTGCTCTATTGGCATATCGGCTAAAGGCTGCATGGAAAACGTTAGGTAATCTTCCATGTTCAGTTTGCCTTCCGAATACAGGCCCATTAAGCGCTTATCTTCTTCAATAAAGTTGGGCGCAGTGGCAATGCCCTTTTCAACCAAGAATTCATTCCAGAGCATCGCTGCATCGGCATTGATCAGCGTTTCATCCATATCAAATACATACAAAGGTTTGAACATCTTAGGCTCTCACGGGTTGAATTTCGTTAAGGTTAAAACTAAACCATAGTTCTAGTTGGCTGCATGCTATAACGGGATTGTGACATTAAGAGCATATTTTCGTGGCAGTTGTATTTCACGGCTATGACAATCACCACATGCTTGTTTTCTTAAATACAACAGCTTATGGATTCAATCAGTATTGATACACATAGTTATTTAACTATACGTATTTAAATAACTATGTGTATGTAGCTAACTAGGTGCTCATTAGCAAAAAAAAGAAACTCCGACTGATTCTGTCGGAGTTTCCTATAGAGTTAGATATGCTTTAGCGAGACATCAGCTAATTGAACCTAAACGATTTTCTGCTCATGTTCCTTGCTCGACTCAGTTCCTTTCGACAAGAAACTGGCAACGATCTCTCTCAGTTTCCCTTGATTGACGGGTTTTGGTAAAAATTCATCCATACCCACATCGAAGCACAAATGCTTATCTCGTTGCACTACGTTGGCCGTCAGCGCAACGATAGGAATGTGTTTAGAGGTACCTTCTTCGAGCGCTCGGATCTGCTTGGTCGCTTCGAAACCATCGAGAACTGGCATCTGGCAATCCATGAAAATCATCACATAGTCATTGGCCTTAAATTTCTCGACACCAATTTCACCGTTGTCTGCAATATCCACCTCAAACCCCAGCTTCTTAAGCATCATTTTGGCGACTTGTTGATTCACTCTAGAATCTTCAACGACCAAAACCTTACCACTAAACGGAGCAGCCACTGGTTTTGGCTCTTCTTTGATTGGAGCTTGTTTGTCTATTTGTGTCGTTCTAACAGAAGCAGATGTTGTAGCTTCAACAGAACCCGATGGTTTGGCTAATGGTACGGGTTGATGATCTTTAAACGCGACCTCACCTCGATTTGGATAGGTAAAGGTTGAGGTATCAGCCGATCTCGCCAGGACCTCACTCAGCGTCCATTTAAGCTGATTATCTTGATAAGGGCGAGCAATGTAGGCAACAAAACCCACTTGTTTGGCGCGTGCTTCATCCTGTTTTCGAGGGTCGGCAGAAATCATCACTAGCTTCGGACAAGCTTTATCAAAACGCTCAATCAAACTTCTTGCTAATTGGAATCCATCAATAGACGGCATCACTTTATCAATCAGCACCAGATCATAAGGCAACGACTTCGCCACAGACTCTGAAACAAGCTCTAACGCTTGAGTGGCAGTTTCACAGCACTCAGACTTAACGCCGAATGATTGAAGTTGTGTTGAGGTAATACGCATGTTCAACTGGCTGTCATCAACCAGAAGTACCGAGACTTTATTAAAATCGATGTTGCTCTCGTCAACGTCTAAGCTCGGGTCAAAGTCAGCGGTAAAGTAGAATGTACTTCCCTTACCTACGACACTGGTTAGCTCAAGCTTACTGCCCATTAAGGTCACGATCTTATCGCATATCGTAAGACCAAGCCCCGTACCTCCGTAGATGCGGGTGGTGCTGCCGTCGGCTTGTTGAAACTTATCGAATACCGATTGTTGTTTGTCTTCTGCGATACCAATACCACTATCGGTCACCTCAAATTTCACTCTGAGCTTCTGTTCCGGCTCTATGACTTCTTCTAAACGAAGTGAGAGCATGACATGACCATGTTCGGTAAATTTGATGGCATTGCCGACTAGGTTATTCAGCACTTGTCTTAGCTGGGTGCCATCACCAATCACCATGGTTGGGATCTTAGGATCAATCGCCAGTTGGAATTTGAGCCCTTTTTGCTCGGCTTTAACTCTGAAAGTCGACTCTACATCGGCAGCAATACCCATCATTTTCATCGGCTCTTGCTGAAGCTCTAAACGACCCGCTTCAATCTTCGAGTAGTCGAGAATGTCATTGATTAAATCGAGTAGAGTAAGCGAAGAGGTGTTGAGCATGTCGACATACTCTTTTTGCTCTTTCGGCATATCCATTTCAGAAAGCAGTGATGAAAGCCCAATAATCCCGTTCATTGGAGTGCGGATTTCGTGGCTCATGTTGGCAAGAAATTCACTCTTGTTGCGGTTCGCTACCTCTGCAGTATCTTTGGCTTTTTCCAATTCTTGGTATTGTTGACGAATACGTTCAATCGACTGATTGTAGCTACTCTCTAGTGTCGAGATCTCATCACTGTATGTAGAGTTAGTGGGTGTTAGAAATCGCGGTTTGTTATCTTCAACCTGTTGATGGTTGATCTGAGAAGACATGGTCATTAAGCGCTTGACTACAAGGCGATAGACGATGGTTAAACACACCAGAGACAATAAGAAGATTTTAACTGCTTCGAAAGCGAGCAATAATAAGACCCGATCTTCAAAGTCGTTGAGAATCATACTCAGATCAGACTGCACCGTGAGCGTCGCCAGTTGGAACTCTGAGCCTCCCATCTGATGCACCATATCCCAAGATTGAGAATAAGACTGACCGGACGTCTGTTGACCTAATTCTAAAATTTTTTCATCGGGACTTTCTATTAACAGATAACTGACCGAGGGTAAGCGCGAGATACCTTCAGCTTGCACAAACAGTTGCTCTCGGTCTTCAACCCACAAACTGGCGGTTAAGCCGGAAAGATAACCATCCTTAACCTGTTCGATCTGAGAACTGATAAAAGAAACTCGATTTTGGTACTCCACATACAAACCTAGACCTGTCACTATGACTGTGAATAAGGTACTGATTGCGATGATTACCCCGATCAACTGTCGGGAGAGTCCAATATAGCGTTTTCCTTTATTCACCATACAAAAATTACCATTATTGTTATCCTAGCAAACTACAATTACTCAACTAGTATAATAGTAGTCATTCATCAAATAACTAGGGAAGGTTATGAAAAAACATCTAATAGTTGCATCCATAGTCAGTTTGTTTTCAAGCAGTTATGCTTTTGCAAGCGAACCTGTTCACTACTACATCATTGCAAGCCAAGCGCAACCTTTTCAGATCGAAACTGACGGGTCATCTCACAGAGGAATGGTTTCGGATATTGTTGAAGCCGTATTTGACGACAGCCAATACGAGATCGATTACCACACCTACCCTTTCAACCGAATGGTCGATAAGCTCGACGCTAGAGAGAATCCAAACTGGGTCACCTATGGCAGCCCAAGTTGGGGAAATATCCAATCTGTAAACTTGTCTAAAGATCCGATTTACAATGTAAAACATGTGCTACTTAGCAGCGGCAAGAAGCCATTTGAGTTCAACACTATCGATGATTTAAACGGAAAAGCGGTGGTATTGCTGGTGGGGTTTGAATATCCAAATCTGGAGCCTTATATCCAACAAGGTAAGCTTAACGAGATTCGAGTTAAAGATTACAGCGCGGCTTTTCGTGTATTAAACCGAACTCCGGGTGATACCGTTTTTGTTGAAATGGAATCTCGAATCAAATACAACCTAAATGAGCAGAAACTCAGTATTGATGACTACCAGATGCAAGAGTTTGGCTCAGTGATCAATAACTACCCCATCCATTTAGCATTTGACCCAGAGATGGATCCTAAACTGCAAAGCTTCATCGACCAGCGCCTCGACCAAATGAAAGACGATGGTCAGCTCAACGACATCGTACAGAGTTACTTATAGCAACAGCATCAGTTGTAACCTTCGCATAAAGGTATAGCTTAGGTAACGTAATTTAGCTCTCTTCGATGACTAACTCGCTCTTAAGCCTAAAAGGCTGCCCTGATTAGCACAGAAGCTAAGTAGGGCGGCCTTTTTTAATTCATCTTTAAGGGCTAAAAGAGTTTACCTGTAATCGACCTACTTAATTTGGAACCACGGAGGTAAATGGATTAGTGTGCAGCAATCAAATGCAGTTGCTGAGTACGAAGCTCTTGTCGTACCGCCATCAGAATCTTGCCTAAATGGTTCTCGCCGGTTCCATCGCCACCATCCCCCCAGAAGTGGTCTTTGTGCGAATGTTCTTTTATCACCGAATCTCCGGTATTAGTAAGAAACAACGCAAACTGTGGGTTCTGCCTGAACTTCTCTGTGACAATGAACTGCATCACTTCAACACGAATATCATACCAATCTTCCCGAACTTGGTCTTCATAATCACGGCTTAAAGAGAATGCTTCAGCAGGAGTCGAGGCTTCGAGAATGGTGTTACGCAGCGCTTGAGAGGCAAACTTCATCGCTTGATAATAATGCTCGCTGGTTGCCCAAACTTGATCGTCGATTTTGATAGGACAAGCGGCAAAATTTGACAGGTACCCGTTTGGATCTTCAGGTTCATAGAACAGCACTTCTTTGGCTTTAGCCACCGAATTAGACATAGCCTTCTCCTTACCAACAACATCGCATATTTTTGCTTTAACTTTAAAATTAGTGGCGTTGCATATAACTGTCAAACAACTTAGTTAAAGAGTATGCCAAGGGCATGTTTTTAGTCGAGAACAAATAATGTAGAGGAAGGACAATGGATTTAAATGGTGAGAGGCAAGGAGCATGGTTTACTTATAAAAAGCACAAACTTCTTTAAAAAAGGCATATAAATCAAAGGGTGGCGGTGCGCCACCCTTCTAAATGCAATGGGGATTGTTAATGAATTAGACCTAGCTCCCTCGCTTCTTCCAGGCTAAAACCGCTTTCTCTAATTTCTCTTAGAGCTTCAATACGACGACGAGCTTCAGCAGATTTCATTTTCTTTTCTGGTTTGAAAGATACTTCTTCTTCAGCATCCCACTTATTTGCAATATTTGTCATTTCATCATGGTTGATAGAATTAATGGACATGTTTTCCTCCGAAAAGCACCATGTAATGGACAGGTAATCTGTAGCAAATGCTATTTCGCTTGTTAAGCAATTCTGTACTGAAATGTGATGATTCCGACGCTTCACAAAGCTAATTAATAAATGCCTCATTTAAACTTTGCCAAAGCCATTTTCTGCCATTACATTTAAAAGATTCCCCATAAGAAATGTGGTTTGATCCACCTCTCATTTTCCTCGTTCTCATTTCCTATTTCCCGCTGAAACTTCATGAAATAATCAAAAAATAATTCGAGTCACTTCATTCTTTTTGTGCTCTTCTCTTCCACTAAATTCAACACATGTTAATGATAATAGTTATCAATATCATAACTGAGTGTTTATCATGTCTAGGGAAAATTCAGAGACACCTCTTCTCGAAGTGAAGAATCTATGTGTCGATTACATTACCGATGACGGCGATTTTAATGCCGTAAAATCCGTAAGCTTTAATATAGGCCAAGGCGAGATTTTTGGTTTAGCGGGAGAATCCGGGTGTGGCAAAAGTACCATCGCATTTGCCATTAACCGCCTGCATAAGCCACCGGCTTTCATCTCTGGCGGGCAAATACTGTTTGGCGGGCAAGATCTGCTGCGCTTATCGGACAGCCACTTGAACACCTTACGTTGGAGTGAGATCGCAATGGTGTTCCAGAGCGCGATGAACTCGCTTAACCCTGTACTGACCATTGAAGAACAGTTTGCCGATGTATTGCGCCACCACAAGGGCATGAACAACGAGCAAGCAAAAGATCGCGCCGAAAAGTTACTCGACCTAGTCAATATCCCTCGCCACCGTCTAACCGAGTACCCGCACCAGTTTAGCGGTGGGATGCGTCAACGTTTGGTGATTGCTATAGCTCTCGCGCTCAACCCTAAGTTGATTATCATGGATGAACCGACCACGGCACTGGATGTGGTTGTACAGCGCGAAATTCTGCAGCAAATACACCAACTCAGAGAAGAGTTTGGTTTCTCAATATTGTTTATCACCCACGACCTCGCACTAATGAGCCAACTGTGCGATCGAATTGCCATCATGCGTCATGGACAGATAGTTGAAGTCAACCAAGCCCATGAGATTCGCAATAACCCTCAGCACTCCTACACCCAAAAGCTATGGAGTTCCTTCCCCAATATTCACGAACACGCTCACGCAACTGCGTGCTAGGAGAGCTCCATGTCACAACCTATTTTTCAAGTAAAAAACCTCGTTAAAGAATTCACTGTTGGTGGTGGATTTGGCAAAGAAGAGAGCTTTAGAGCACTGCATGGGGTGAGTTTTGATTTACATGCAGGTAAAACATTGGCACTGGTTGGCGAATCAGGCTGCGGGAAAAGCACCTGCGCTCGACTGATGACCAAAGTGTATCCGCCAACAGAGGGAGAAATACTGTTCAATGGCAGAGATATTTCTACCTTAAAAAGTCGTAAAGATATCTTGGATTACCGAAGCCGCGTACAAATGATATTTCAAGACCCATTTGGCTCACTCAATCCAACCCACACCATTGAACACCACTTAACGCGGCCCCTTAAGATCCACAAGCAAGTTGCTACGAAACAAGCTCTCACAGAGCGTCTCAAAGAGTTGTTAACGCTGGTGGAGTTGCCCATCGAAACTCTCACCAAATACCCTCATGAGCTCAGTGGAGGCCAAAGACAGCGCATAAACTTAGCAAGAGCACTTGCAGTCGGTGCTGAGGTTATCCTTGCCGATGAACCCACCTCGATGTTGGATGTTTCAATACGACTCGGTGTTTTGAACCTAATGCAGAGGATGAAGAAAGAGTTAGGGATAGGTTTTTTGTACATTACGCATGATCTCGCAACAGCACACTACATCGCAGAAGAGACGGCTGTGATGTACAAGGGACAGATCGTTGAGTGGGGATCAACCCAGTCGATCTTAACCAACCCACAACACCCGTACACTAAGTTATTGATCTCTGCTGTGCCCGATCCTGATCTACCATTTGGCGAACTCGTGAAAAATGAGCCAAACTATTCAATAGACGCCGATCGTATTCGTGAACAAAGCAGTGAAATACAGCATGAGATCAAGCAAGTTTCAGATAATCACTATGTTAAACAGTGGGATAACGTTGCATGAATGAACTAGACACTTGGTTAGAGCGGATCGGAAATTGGTACAAAGACCGAAAGCATGATCAAGTGGAGAAGTTAGAGCCTTTGATCTTAACGCCTCCAGATGCACTCTGGGGGCCTTTGATCACGGATAAACAGAGCAAAGGCATCGCATGCTGGTTAGACGGATGCTTGAGAATCTTTACGTTTTATCGATATAAAGATGAAATTCTGACGGCATCGACAAAGCTTCCACCACCAAGCCCACCATCTATCTCAAACGAACTTTGTGGCTCGCACCATCAGGAAAAAGCTTTCCAATACCTGATGTTTGCCTATAGCAAGCTTCAAGCTGTGTCTTGTAATCCCAAATCAGAACCTGACTTACAAGAGTGGTGTACACAGCGGCTACAGCACTTGTGTGTATTGGCTTTGGAGTTTACCAACCAACAACAAGAACCGCGCTGGAAAGAAGAATCAGAAAAATTGATCGAATCGCATGTACGCTTTATGGCAAGTCAACACCAGAACGATGATCAAGGTATGGCTCTACGTCAACTGCACTGATCCACTCCTTGTTCAACCCCTGTTCGATCAAACATCAAAGCTGAACCCCATCAAAAATAAGCACCGTAGAAAGCATGATCTCACCTTGATCATGCTTCAGGAACGGACTCCATAAGCTGTAGAATTTAAATGGTAAGCTTTTGAATGTTAATGATTAGCCGAATTGCAGGCAAAAAAAAAGGTTCATCGCGGCTTTCCGGGGAAAGCCGCTTTTATCTTCAAGAA
>NZ_JBGONH010000087.1:0-8641 GCF_041439075.1 Vibrio sp. FF145 | reverse complement strand
CTACCGTTTTTGTTTTAAGTTCCCGCTAATCCGCGATGAACCAAAAAAAAGGGTTGACCCACCAGTCAACCCTCGAATCACTTTTCTTCGAATCTAGCTCTTTGGCTTTCTAATTAGCCAACCCATCACCAAGCTGAGCAACGCCCAGACATACAGTGGCCAAGTACCAACTGTGTGATAAGGCGTTTGACCATCCGTTGAAATGAGTTCAGCTTTTAATACGGCCGTTTCAAACTGAGGCACTTGTTTGATGATGTTGCCTTTATAATCGGTAACAGCCGTCACACCATTGTTGGTAGAGCGAATAAGCGGCTTACCAAGCTCTAGAGCGCGCATCTGTGCAATTTCCATATGTTGCAATGGCCCAATCGAACGACCAAACCACGCATCGTTAGAGAGCGTTAGAATAAAGTCAGTTTCATCGGTTACGCTCTGTCTAACTTGATCATTAAAGATGATCTCATAACACAACGCAGGTGCTAGATGACGACCATTTGCTACGATGTTTGGTTGAACAAAGTCGCCACGGCTAAATGATGACATTGGCAAGTTAAAGAACGGTGCTAATGGGCGCAAGATATCTTCAAACGGAACAAACTCACCAAACGGTAACAGGTGATGCTTATGGTAGCGTTCGTCTGGATCGTAGCTGTACTCACCATATGGATTCACACCAAGTGAAAGAACACTGTTGTAGTACTTCTTATCTTCAGATTGATTCAGCACGCCAGTAATGATTGAGCTGTTGTTCATCTTCGCTGCGCTATCTATGTTGCGTAGGAAAGATGGAATCTCAACTTCGAATGCTGGAATAGCCGCTTCAGGCCAGATGATGATATCGGCGTCCCAGTTTTCTCTGCTTAGGTCGGTGTACTTCATCATGGTTGGCCAGCGATGACTCGGCAGCCATTTGCTGTCTTGATCGACGTTGCCTTGTATTAAGACGACTGACGTAGTTTTTTCAGGGTTCGGTGTGACCCAATCGATGTTGCGAATACCAAAACCGGTGCTAAATACGACGGCAGGAATGATAGCGATACTCCAGGCCCTGTTAACAATCGCATAAGCGAATGCAGAGGCTGAAACAATGATCGCTAGAGTTACTAACTCGACGCCGCCAATCGGTGCAAATGAACCTAGTGGCGAATCGATTTGGCTGTAGCCTAACCAAAGCCAAGGGAAGCCCGTCATTACCCAGCCACGTAGCCAATCACTGATTAACCACAATGCAGGAGCTGCAAGGAAAAAGCGGCTTAGGTTATTAGCAGGGAAGAACTTGTTCAAACTCCAGGTAAATAGACCCGAATAAACGGCTAGGTAGCCAACAAGCAATGCCATCAAAAATAGGTTGGCAGCCAGTGGCATGCCGCCAAAACCATCAATGCTGACGTATACCCAGCTGATACCTGTCGTGAATTGACCTAAACCCCATGCGTAGCCAATCCAAAGCGCACTCTTAGGAGAGCGGTTGTGGATCAGTAACAGCAACAAAGCTGGGCTGAGAATAGCAAGAGGCCATATAGAGTATGGAGCGAATGAAAGGGTGGTTATAGCGCCAACAAAAACGGCCGCAAGCGGCCGTAATAGGCGATGAATAAAGGTCTTAGTCATCTAATTTCTGTCATCTCTTTAGAGAGAAGTTGTTATTCTTCGATAGTAGGAAGAGGTTGTTCGTCAGGTATCGTTACCTGTAGCTGAATCACACGACGGTTATCTGCAGACGTAATTTTGAAATGGTAGTTTTCGATTTCTACAATTTCGCCACGAACTGGCAGGTGACCGAGTGCTGTCATAACCATACCGCCTACGGTATCCACTTCATCGTCACTAAAGGCAGTGTTAAACGTATCGTTGAACTCTTCAATAGTGGTTAAAGCTTTTACAGAGAAGGTATGCTTACTCAGCTTACGAATATCTAGCTCTTCTTCATCGTCGAACTCGTCTTCAATTTCACCAACGATTTCTTCGAGGATATCTTCAATGGTTACCAGGCCAGAAACTCCGCCAAACTCATCGACAACGATAGACATGTGGTAGCGCTCTTCTTGGAACTCTTTGAGTAGGCGATCAACACGCTTACTTTCAGGAACAACCACGACAGGGCGAATCACTTGTTCGATATCAAATGGGGCACTTTCTGAACCCAAATACTTAAGTAGGTCCTTCGCTAATAGAATGCCTTCAACATGGTCTTTATCTTCACTGATCACTGGGTAGCGAGAGTGTTGAGCATCAGTAATAAGCGCAATCAATGTATCTAAATCATCGGTGCGTTCAACTGTAACCATTTGAGAGCGAGGCAGCATGATATCGCGTACTCGCATCTCTGAAATTTCCATTACACCCTCGAGCATGTCGCGCGTGTCGTGGTCAATGAGGTCATTAATTTCTGAGTCGCGGATTACATCTACGAGCTCTTGGCGATCTTTAACTTCACCTTGAAATAGTTGGCCTAGGCGTTCAAAGAAGGACTTTCTACTCGGACCTTCAGATTTTTTACTTCCCTCAGAAGTGGGGGGGTTACCTTCGTTCATGATTTCTCAAAAAATAACGCTATCAGAAGTGTGATAGCACACGTTACAACTCAGATTCCTGCGAAAATCACAGGTTCGATGAGTTATTGTTTCTCTGCAACCTACTTTACTAGAATCGATTTACTTTTCTAGAATATACGGGTCTTCAAACCCCATAGTTTGCATGATTTCTGTTTCGAGTGACTCCATCTCTTCAGCTTCATCATCTTCGATATGATCATAACCTAGCAGATGCAGACTGCCATGTACAACCATATGAGCCCAGTGTGCTAGCAGAGGCTTACTTTGCTCTTCTGCTTCTTTTTCGACAACTTGGCGGCAAATAATGAGGTCACCCAGTAGATCTAATTCCACTCCTGGTGGTGCTTCAAATGGGAAAGACAGCACGTTAGTTGGCTTATCTTTTCCACGATAGTCATGATTGAGCTGGTGGCTTTCTTGTGTATCAACAATACGAACCGTCAACTCGGCACTCTCTTGAAACTGAGGGATTGTCTTATCCAACCAAAGCTGAATATCTTGCTCGGTTGGAAGACCTTGCTCATTTTCGACCGCTATTTGCAGGTCTAGTTCAATAGACATCTATTTATCACCTTGTTCTGCAATGACAGAGCTATTTTGTGTTTCTAATTGTGTCGTAACGGCTTGTTGAGCCTCAAGAAGCTTGGCCTCGCGCTCTTCACGCTTACGTTGTTCAAACTCTTTGCGCTCTTTCTGGTCTTTTGCTTCCCACTTCTCGTACGCGTTGACGATACGAGCAACGACAGGGTGACGAACGACGTCTTCAGACATGAAGAAGTTAAAGCTAATATCATCCACTTCACTGAGCACTTCAGTTGCATGACGTAGGCCTGATTTTGCACCACGAGGTAAATCGATTTGTGTAATATCACCTGTGATCACAGCGCGAGAGTTAAAACCGATACGGGTTAAGAACATTTTCATCTGCTCTACCGTGGTGTTTTGGCTCTCATCAAGAATGATAAACGCATCATTCAATGTACGACCACGCATGTAAGCCAGTGGAGCAACTTCAATCACGTTACGTTCAATCAGCTTCTCAACTCGCTCAAAGCCAAGCATTTCAAACAGTGCATCGTAAAGCGGACGCAAATATGGGTCTACTTTTTGGCTTAAATCACCCGGTAGGAAACCAAGCTTCTCACCAGCTTCAACAGCAGGACGAGTCAGTAGGATTCGACGAACTTCTTGACGTTCAAGTGCATCAACCGCAGCCGCAACAGCTAAGTACGTTTTACCAGTACCAGCAGGTCCAATACCAAAAGTGATGTCATGAGTGACCATATTCATTAGGTATTGTGCTTGGTTTGGCGTACGAGGTTTGATGACGCCTTTTTTAGTCTTAATGGTCACTTCTTTGCCGTAGTCGATTTCAGACTCGACGTGTTGCTCCAAAATGCCAGACTCAGTGACCGCCAGATGCACTTGCTCTGGTTCGATATCGATTATGTTGCCTTTAACTGGAGCCGTTTCAACATAGAGGTGTTTGATGATGTCTAAAGCGGCGGCTGTAGTGTGAGGCTTACCGACAATCGTGAAAAAGTTGCTACGGTAATTAATCTCAACGCCCAGACGACGCTCAAGATGCTTGATGTTGTCGTCAAATGGTCCGCATAAACTTGCCAAGCGCTTGTTGTCTGCTGGCTCTAGATTTATCTCTAAGGTAACGATTTTATTGCTCAAATTAGCCTCTCATTTTGTGCCACTCACTCTTAAATATAAAAAAGAGCAAAAAGCCCGATTTAGACCGGGCTTTTGATGGTGATATCCCTATTTCTAAGATGGTCACTTAGTTAGGTAATTTCAAGCTTTGTGTTTGCGCTTTGTGCTCAAACAGTTGTATTGCCTATGGCGTAAATGTCGCTACACCTAGCTCGTCTTCACGCTTTGTTTTTTCCATCATTTCTGCTGGAGTCATTACAACGCGTAGACCCATGTCTTTTTCTGTGCGAACTAGCTCACCACGTAGTGAGTTAGTGTAAACCTCAGTGATCTTCACATCTACAAACTGACCGATTAGGTCTGCAGAACCTTCGAAGTTCACAACACGGCTGTTTTCAGTACGGCCACGCAGTTCCATGAGATTCTTTCTTGATGGACCTTCAACAAGAATACGCTGCTCTGTGCCTAGCATTAGACGAGAGAAACGCATAGCTTGTGTGTTTACTGTTTGTTGCAGTTCGTACAGACGATCTTTTTTCTCTTGTGCTGGTACATCACATGGGTAATCTGCCGCTGGCGTACCTGGACGTGGAGAGAAAACAAAGCTGAAGCTCATATCGAAATCAACTTCTTTAATTAGCTTCATTGTATCTTGGAAGTCTTGCTTAGACTCACCAGGGAAACCAACAATAAAGTCAGAGCTGATTTGAATGTCAGGACGAGCTTTACGCAGTTTACGGATAATAGATTTGTACTCGATAGCCGTATGTGGACGCTTCATCATCGTAAGAATACGGTCACTACCACTTTGTACTGGTAGGTGAAGGAAGCTCACTAGTTCAGGGGTATCTTTGTAAACTTCAATGATGTCGTCACCAAACTCAAGCGGGTGGCTTGTTGTGAAACGAATACGGTCGATACCGTCGATAGACGCAACTAGGCGAAGGAGCTCTGCAAATGTGCAGATGTCACCTTCGTGAGTAGGGCCTCGGAATGCGTTTACGTTTTGGCCTAGCAGGTTTACTTCTCGTACGCCTTGCTCTGCAAGTTGTGCAACTTCGAATAGCACATCATCCATTGGACGACTAACTTCTTCGCCACGAGTATATGGAACAACGCAGTAAGTACAGTACTTAGAACAACCTTCCATGATAGAAACGTAGGCTGTTGCGCCGTCTGCTTTTGGCTCTGGCAGGTTATCGAACTTTTCGATCTCTGGGAAAGAGATGTCCATTACTGGCTTTTCGTTAGACAGTGATGACTTAATCATCTCTGGTAAACGGTGTAATGTTTGTGGGCCAAAGATAACGTCTACGTAAGGTGCACGTTGACGAATGTGATCACCTTCTTGAGTCGCTACACAGCCACCCACACCGATCACCACACCTTCTTTTTTATCTTTAAGCGTTTTCCAACGACCAAGCTGGTGGAATACTTTTTCTTGCGCTTTTTCGCGGATAGAACAAGTATTCAATAGTAGTACGTCTGCTTCCTCAGGTACTTCAGTTAGCTCATAGCCATTTGCAGCGTTAAGCAGGTCGGCCATTTTTGATGAATCATATTCATTCATCTGACAGCCCCAAGTTTTAATTAGCAGTTTCTTACTCATTATATGTTCGCTCGATCGTTAGTTTAATTTAAGGGAGCAAATCGCCCATTATTCATCCGCTAGCTCCGTTCGTCATAATTCGGTATTCAATTTTATGACAGGCTCTAGCGGCAAGCGGCGTATTGTACTGGTTTCAAAACCGACTGACTAGTAGTCTGAACAAATCTCTTATGTAGTGGTTTTTATTATCGTTAACGCCATATGCCATAAGGGATAACCCTTCTTTCGAATAAGGTTTTTGGTTACAAGTTCGTTATGAAAAAGTACAATCAAAAACAGTCAAAGAATCAAACTGATAAGTACGAAATATGAACAGTTACGATATTGTAGTCGTCGGTGGCGGCATGGTTGGTGCAGCAACAGCAATCGGTTTTGCAAAGCAAGGTCTGAGTGTTGCGGTGATCGAAGGTTTTGCCCCACAAGCTTTTGATGAGTCGCAAGCGATGGACATTCGTGTGTCAGCGATTTCTCAAGCATCGGTCGATTTGCTTGAAGATCTTGGTGCATGGCAAAGTATTGCAGCGATGCGCGTCTGTTCTTACAAGCGATTGGAAACTTGGGAACATCCAGAGTGTCGTACTCGGTTTGATGCAGCATCACTGGACCTTCCTCGTTTGGGCTATATCGTTGAGAATCGATTAATCCAATTGGGTTTATGGGCTCAGTTTGATGCTTACGACAATCTCGAACTGTTATGTCCAGAAAAGCTCGATGAGATTGAGTTTGGTGAGACCAATATAGTCAAGCTTCAGTCGGGTACTCAGTTGTCCGCTAAGTGGGTGGTTGGCGCTGATGGCGCAAATTCAGCCGTCCGTCAGCAAGCAGGGATTGGTATTACGGCTTGGGATTACCGACAGCACTGCATGCTTATCAACGTAGAAACAGAACAGCCTCAGCAAGATATTACTTGGCAGCAATTTTTACCAAGTGGTCCTCGTTCATTTTTGCCTTTGTGTTCTCTAACCTCTGACGATCAACAAGTCGGGCAGGGCTCGTTAGTTTGGTATGATTCTCCACTGCGTATTAAGCAATTGTCAGCAATGCCCCCTGAAAAACTACGTAATGAAGTACTTACTCACTTTCCTAAAGAGTTAGGTGATATCAAAGTTTTGAACTCGGGTTCTTTTCCTCTGACACGACGTCATGCTCAATCATACTCAAAGAATAACTGTATTTTAGTCGGGGACTCTGCACATACGATTAACCCTCTAGCAGGGCAGGGTGTTAACTTGGGTTTTAAAGATGTGGCAGCACTATTGGATATCACCCAAGAGAAAGGTGAATTGAATCAATCTGTGGCGAGACGCTATGAAGTGATCAGAAGAGGTGACAATCTAATGATGCAAAGTGGCATGGACTTTTTCTACAAAACGTTTAGCAATGACATTGGCCCACTTAAGTTTGTGCGAAATGCAGCACTAAAGCTAGCAGAAAACTCAGGGCCGATTAAATCACAGGTGCTTAAGTACGCTTTAGGGTTGTGATTGGTTACTCCAAGTTATCTAGTTATAAAAGAAGGAGAGCTGAGGCTCTCCTTTTTTGATTTCATGATAGTGCTTAGTGCTATTGCGTCACACAAACAGGCGCATCAATGGCTAAAGAGCATCCAGTATAAATGAGAGATCCATCCTCAATATTTCGTTTGAATGACGTGAGGTTGTTGGAGTGCTGGTTTGCGGCGATAAGCCATTGTCCGTCATTAGTGATATGAAAGTCGCGAGGGAACTTGCCTTCAACATTGTAACTATCCATAAAAATGAGCTTTTGAGTGACGGAGTCTATTCTAAAACAACTGATTCTGGATTGATGTCGGCAAGACACATAAAGGAATTGCTCATCTGGCGATAGCTTAATCGCAGCTGCGGCTTCTCCCTTCTCCATATTAGGCAATGCATCAATCTCTTCCACTACATTCCAAATGCCTAAAGACTTTTCTAAAATCAATATTGTTTCAGAGAGCTCACACACCACATAGGCTCTATCTTCAGCTTGGTTAAAGGTTAGATGACGAGGTCCATTCCCTGCACGCACTTTGATAGATTGCATTGGTTCATCAAGGAACTCTTCTTGCTCTTCGTCAAAGCAATAGAAGTTGATTCGATCGGTTCCGAGATCGACGGTCACAAACTGCGGAGAGTTCTTTAGGAAAAGGCTTTGATGTGCATGTGGGCCTGTTTGTCTTTCTGCATTAGGTCCAGAACCAACCATTTTGAGTGTTTTGAGCCGTTTATCGATATTGCCATTGATACTTAAACTAAAGATATCGAATGTCCCTGATGAATATTGCGATGTAATAGCAAACTTATTGTGGGGATCTATCGTGATATGACAAGGGTGATCTCCTGAGATTGGCCCAGTATTTGACGCTATTGTTGAATCAGAATTCGGTATATGAATCAGTTGTGGTTGCATCTTTTGGTCAACTTCAGAAGCTGTGTAGACCCCCAGCTTTGTCGTGGTAATAAACGAGGGGTTAGTGCAGGCCGCTATAAGCTTTAAAGGCAACAGCGTTCCCGTTTCTAGATCTAACTGAGTTTGATATACACCTTGGCTATTACTTGGAGAATCTGTGTAGCAACCGATCGTTAAAGGGAGGGTTTTCATGGGCAGTCATACTCAGTTAGGAAATGGAGCAGACATTGTCTAATAAAATTGTAGTAAAAGTGAGGTTATAGGAGAGAATACTTGGTGACTTGGCTTGCAGATTTACATATTCCAGATAAAACAAAACCCAGCTAAAAAGCTGGGTTCTATTCAATGATGGTGCGGTCGGAGAGACTTGAACTCTCACACCTCTCGGCGCCAGAACCTAAAT
>NZ_JBGONH010000086.1:0-8943 GCF_041439075.1 Vibrio sp. FF145 | reverse complement strand
GATCTTATTCTTCGCGCTGAAAGATTAGAATGCGGGGTTCATGACACGCTTACATTACACCAGGCCATTTCACGATTTGTGGAACACGCATGCCGCCTTCGTAAGTTGTGCCTTTCTCACCGTGGAAAGGAGATGTACCGCCGTCAGGCCATGTAAACTTTTCTGCACCGTTATCGGTAGAAAGGATAACAATCGTGTTGTCTGCAACTTCTAAGCGTTCAAGAGTATCAAGCAACGCGCCGACGTTGTCGTCTAATTGAGCCATACCATCAGCGTAGATGCCTTGACCTGAAATGCCGCTGTAATGCTCGTTCAGACGAGTCCAAACGTGCATACGAGTCGAGTTGTACCAGATAAAGAACGGCTTATCTTCTTTTACAGATTTCTCCATGAACGTGATAGCCGCTTCGGTAAAGTCCTCATCGATGTTTTCCATACGAGCACGAGTCAGTGGACCCGTATCTTCGATTTTGCCATCAGAGGTTGCTTTGATAACGCCGCGAGGCCCGTAGTTCTTTCTGAATTCTGGGTCTTTTGGGTAAAAGTAGGTTTCAGGCTCTTCTTCCGCGTTTAAGTGGTAAAGGTTACCAAAGAACTCATCAAAACCATGGTTTGTAGGAAGGTGTTTGTCTTGATCGCCTAAGTGATTTTTACCGAATTGCGCAGTCGCGTAGCCTTCTTCTTTAAGAGCATCACCAATGGTAGGAGCCCAGTCAGGAATACCATGCGAAGAACCTGGCATACCGATGGTAAGTAGGCCGGTACGGAAAGGGTGTTGCCCAGTCACGAACGAAGCACGGCCAGCCGTACAAGATTGTTGTGCGTACATATCCGTAAAAATAGCACCCTCGTTAGCAATACGGTCGATGTTAGGCGTTTCGTAGCCCATCATTCCACGGTTGTATGCACTAGTGTTGTAGTATCCAAGATCATCTGCCCAGATAGCAAGAATGTTCGGTTGGTCTGCCGCAGCGACGCCTTGAGCAACGCTGAGTGCGCTCATTGCTAACACGGTTTTGGTTAATTTAGTCAAGGTAATGTCCTTTCTTTAGTTTCTATTTGTTTAGAAAGAAAATACCAATTTTGTATTAACTCAGAGGACTACTGGGTATGAATTCTAGTTACGTAAAGGATCATCCGTTTAGTCTTTCCAGTGTCCCGCTTACTGTTCAACCCCGACTTTGCTCATGAGTCAAATTAATGTCGACTTAAATACTAGTGCAGAAAATACCTAACTCGTCGTATAAAACACGGGTTTTTGCTTATTCTCGAGGTGATGTATGTCCCGTCAAATATCTGTCTCTCACTTTTATAATTCTATTAATGTACATGTAACTAAAATGTGTTATTGATTGATTTATCGTTAATGGGGCGGATCTTTTTTGTTTGAATGTATTGATGATGTCACTACTGGCGGGCAGGGCCGCTACAAAAATTCAACCCCATTACTGATAAAAAATCATAACAATAACTCGATCGCACTAGCCGCATATCCATGCTTTGATGCGATCAATTAGATACTTATAGTTAATTTAGTAAAGACGAGCCATGTATATGAATATAAAGAAAAAGCTCTATTCGTTGGGGGTGTTCTCCATCTTCGGCATGATTTCATTGTTGTTTACCACATCTCAATTTGCGGACACCACCGCTAAAATGAGCGAAGCCAAACAAATTACCAAAGAACTTGAAGTGCGACTGCTAAACCTTCGTCGTAACGAGAAAGATTTCTTACTTCGCAGTGATCTGAAATACCTCGACAAGTTCGACGTAAATTACAAAAAATTCTTAGCGTCTGAATCTGAGCTTAATGCTGTGCTGAATGATCTGGGTTTGGCCAACAGTACGCATTTGCGTGAAGATATCGAAACGTACCACACAAGCTTTGTTAACCTTGTTAAAGCCAGCCAAGTGTATGGACTAGCACGAGACAAAGGATTGTTAGGGGAATTTCATGCTGTACTCGATAACATAAGTGCTTCAGCAAGCGCCGAGCAAAAAATTGAACTGTATCTCTTCAATGATTTGATCGAGAAGGGTGAGTTCGACCCAAGTGTTCTGTCTATTACTTCTAATGCGGGTGGCTCAGCTGCTTTGATAGAAGCAGCTCGTCAAGTCGTAGATCAGAAACGAGTGATAGGGTTAAAACATAACGAAGGGTTACTAGGACAAGCGCGTACAGGTTCGCACGTTATCGAGACTCAATTCAAAGAATTCTCGGCCGTGTTAGATCAACAGGCACAGCAAGAGATGGATAAACTATCGCTGATCAACAACACCCTTTGCGTCACACTGTTAGTGGCGATCATTCTATTCAGCTGGTTAATCGTACGTTCAATCATCGGTAAGATTGAATCTCTACTTACTGTGATCCGTAATATTGTCGACTCGAACGACGTGTCTATTCGTGCGACGGAGAATGGCAAAGACGAACTCGGTAAGCTAGGCGAATACTTCAATCAACTGCTAGATCAGCTTGAAGGGTTGATAGCAACGTCTCAATCTAAGTCGCATCAGTTGACACAAAGTACGTCGAGCATGCATGACGAGCTTGAATCGGTCATCAAACAGTTCGAAGTTCAAGCAAACCACACCTCAACAATGACAACTTCAGTGCAAGAGATGGTACTGACTATTGGGGAGATATCAGAAAGTACATCGGTTGCCGCTGAAGGCGTTCATCAAGCGAAAGTGAATGCCGACAAAGGTCGTGAAGTGGTGGTTGATACCATCAATAACATTACCCAGTTGTCTGAACGCCTTTCAAGTAGCCAAGATTCGATTAGTTCTTTGAATCACCATGTCGATCAAATTGGTAGTGCCGTTAACATTATCCAAGGTATTGCGGAACAGACTAATTTATTGGCATTAAACGCAGCCATTGAAGCCGCTCGTGCTGGTGAGCAAGGTCGTGGCTTTGCCGTTGTTGCGGATGAAGTCCGAGCGTTAGCAAGCAGAACGCACCAATCAACCACTGAAATCACCAGTGTAGTCACTGCAATCCAGAGCCAAATGAATGCTTCTATGACAGAGATTGGCGAGTGTAATCAACAAGGCCAGCTGACACTTAAAGATTCAGAAGAACTGGATGCAAGCTTGCAACTGATCTTGAGTGATATGGAAAGCATTCAAGGCAACTCAGAACGTATTGCTTCAGCGATTGAAGAGCAGGGTGCCGTAATGACACAAGTGAGTGACTCAATTACTGAGTTGAATACCATCTCGAATGATAACAACGCTTCGGCGCAGCATTGCTTGGTCGAAGTCGATAAAGTAGCCGAGCAAGCGAACGATATGGACCAAGCGGTAGCGCAGTTCAAGACGTCATAAGACTTCTAGAGCAAGTTATAAACCAAATACGTTAAGTATTTGAAACCCAAGGCGTGAATTATTCGCGCCTTTTTTGTGCCTGAAGAATAGGCAAGTGCCTGAATCGATAGAAATAAGAATAAGGCATTACAAAATAGACTTAAGTATCTGTGGAATAAAACTAAAATAATGACAGACTAACGATGAACGAACGCATTGACGTGAGCCATATCTTTGGCGCGTTTCAAATAAACGTTAAATCTTACGGAAGAGGAACAGCATGCACTACGACGTATTCAATGGAGACGCAGACGGCATCATCGCGTTGCTACAACTGCGATTAAGTGAACCAAGAAAAAGCGTACTCGTTACCGGTGTAAAGCGTGATATTAAGTTGGTTTCTCAAGTTGCCAGTCAAATCATAGAGCCGGGCAATCCAAATGATGTCTCTTCCGTTACCGTTCTTGATGTGTCGATGGAGAAGAACCTGCCAGCATTGCACTCACTGTTAGATGCCAACATCGATGTGTTTTACTGCGATCACCATCGAACAGGGGACGTGCCAACCTCTGAGCATTTAGACACTCTGATAGACACCTCGGCAGAGAGTTGCACGAGTTTATTGATTAACCGGAAGCTAAATGGTGCACACGTAGCTTGGGCAATCGCGGCGGCCTTTGGTGATAATTTAAAAGTAGTGGCCGCACAGTTAGCTGATGAAAATGGATTCGAACAATCACAAATTGAGTTCTTAGAAGAGCTAGGCACCTTGGTTAATTACAACGGCTACGGCACATCATTGAGCGATCTACATTTCACGCCAGTTGAGCTCTACCAAACCCTTTATCAATATCCGAATCCGTTCGATCTTATGGATGACACAGACTCGGTGTTTTATCGACTACGAGCTGCTTACCAAAATGACCGCCAGCAACTATCAAACCTTGCCGCTGTTTATGAAAGTAAAGTCGCACGTGTGTTTGAACTGCCCGGTGAGACTTGGGCAAGACGTATCAGCGGTGTATTTGGCAATGAGATCGTGAATCAAGATCCAAACCGAGCGCAAGCAGTATTAACGAAAAACCAAGATGGCGAATCTTATACTGTTAGCCTAAGAGCACCACTATCCAATAGAACAGGCGCAGATGAAATTTGCTCTAGCTTTGTAACTGGTGGAGGAAGAAAAGCAGCGGCTGGCATTAATCAACTTAGCGAACTTGATAGAGGGAATTTCATTTCACTGTTGGACGCTTATTATTCGCCGAGTGTTGAGCGCTAACTAAAATAGTAGCGAGAGTGAATAGGGTAAAGAGAGGCCATTTGGCTTCTTTTTTTGTGTCTAAAGTCACCAAAATAAGCCTTTCAAAAACTTAGTTAGCATCAAATTCGGCACTTCACATTGTATGACATCAAAGTAAGAGTGATTATCAATTGTATTAATTTGGGGGGAACTGCACTATACGCATATTGAATCTTCAGTATATTGAATATCCTTATAATGAATCTTGCCCAGGTCGACCTTAACCTACTCGTTATTCTTAAACACCTTCTTGAAGAGAAGCACGTATCAAACACAGCCTTGGCGTTGGACATGAGCCAACCGACGGTGAGTCGTTCACTACAAAAACTACGAACGGTATTCAACGATGACTTGTTAGTCCGCGCAGCCTATGGTTATGAGTTAACCCCGAAAGCAGAAGTCATTAAGCAAGACCTCAACTCTGTGCTCACACGCCTTGAGAAATTGGTCCATGGAGACGTATTTGAACCGCAGACGAGTAATAGTACCGTTCGGTTCTTTGGCTTGGTTCCTCAGGTTTCACACCTTTTGCCAAAAGTCGTGGCACAAATCCGCCAACAAGCGCCGAATATGGTTGTCGATATCGACTCGATTCCTAAACGACACTTTGAACCTCTGTTATCAGGTGATGCGCACTTTGTATTGTCGACGCATGAACCATTAAGTTCTGAACAAAACCTGTATCGAATGTTCGTAATCAGTCGCGATTATCGGTTATTAATGAGCAAAGACCACCCTCTGGCGGATAAAGAGATCACCGTTGATGATTTATTGAGTAGCCAACTCGGCCAGATCTCACTGCAAGGGGATAAGAAGCTCTCGATTGAAAGTCGTTTCAAAGATTTGGGCTTGATCGATAAGCAGCGTCAGCTATCGATACCGATTCAACTGTCTAACTTTAACGTCGCTCCAGATATGGCTGAAGCGACCGATATCATCTTTCACCTGCCGACACCTTTTGCTCAACAAGCAGCAAAACAGAGAAACCTTGTTTGTAAACGCGTACCCAAAGCGATCAGGAGCCCATCAGAAGACGTATATCTCTACTGGCATAAACGTTTCCACAATGACCCTATGTGTCGTTGGATTCGTGAACTATTTAAAGAGACATACTCCTAAATTATCTGGCACATGAATGTTACTGGCTTAATGCTAATGAATTGAATATATGTTGCCTGCATTATTTGATAGGTGAATAATCATAATGAATTTTCAGCATGAAACTTTCGTTGATTGGAGTGATAACTGGTTGTTTAATGCAAACCATTATCATTACTAATTACATATAAGAATAAATATCATGTCTGAGAAATCTCTGTTGATTCGCAAGCCTCTTTTGGCTCGCAAGCACCTTATAGTTCGCAAACCTCTTATGATTCGTAAACCCCTTTCGGTCGCAGTAGCTGTTATTTGCACCTCACTATCGGCTAACGTGTTAGCGCAAAAAGAAGCGCAAGCGACAGATGAGCAAATGGTTGTTACGGCAACTCGTACTGAAATGGCTCTAAAACAAGTGCCAGCTTCAATGTCGGTTATCACCGCTCAAGACATCGAAGACAGCCCTGGAATCACTTTGGCTGACATCGTTGCAGAATCAACGAGTGTGGAATCTGATTTTGATAGCACACGTGCTGGCCGTCAGATGATCTCTATTCGTGGTATGGATTCAGACTATACGCTTATCATGGTGAATGGCCGTCGCTTAAGCTCTGCAAGTGCCATCATTCGTGGTAACGATTTCGATCTCTCGACTATTCCAGCTGAGTCAATCGAACGTGTTGAAATCATCCGCGGCCCAATGTCTGCACTTTACGGTTCAGATGGTATGGGTGGCACAATCAACATCATCACCAAAGCTCCAGAAAATGATTGGAGCTCAACGATTAACATGGACACTTCATCTCCATTAGACGGAGATGGTGGCGAAGAATATTCTGTTGGTTTTACTACGTCCGGTGCATTGATTGATGATGAGTTGTTTGCGCGTTTTTCTTTAAATCAAACCTCGCGTGACGCATGGCAACCATATACAGGTAATGGTCGTGAAAATATTACCGCTCTAGAGGAACGCGACACTTTAAGTTTGCTTGCCAACCTGACATGGAATATGACAGACAATCAGACGATTGATTTAGACCTTGGCTATAGTGACGATAAACGTGATGGTTTAGCAGAACATGCTACAGGTTCGAACCTAGTGGATAGTAATGTTGTACGTAACAGTCAAGCGATTACACACAGCGGTTTTTGGAACTGGGGTGACACACAAGTTCGTTACTCTCGTGAAAACGTGACAGACAACGATGCCGCTGATCTAGGTAACAATTACAGTAGCGATGTAGAAGAGCTAACTCAAATAGTAGAAGCGTCAGCAACGACTTATCTCGGTGATAGTCACACCGTAACTTTTGGTATGGACTACCAGTTGAGCGAATTAACCAACAAAGAAAACTTGATCAACGGTACATCAGAAGCGTATCAAGGTGCTTTGTTTGTTCAAGACCAGTGGTTGATGACTGAACAACTCACCGCAACCATTGGTGGACGTTTAGATAAGCACGAATTGTACGGTGAAGAATTCAGCCCGCGTGTGTACTTAGTTCACCAAACGACTAATGACCTCATCATCAAAGGTGGTGTGGGTAAGGCGTTTAAAGCGCCTTCGTTAACTCAAAACCAAGCTGACTACACTGTTAATAGCTGCAAAGGGAAGTGTGATTTGTATGGCAATGAAAACCTGAAGCCTGAAACGAGCTTGAACTATGAAATTGCAGCAATATACAACCAACCACGTTGGAATGTTGAAGGTGCCTTGTTCCGCAACGAAATCAATGACCTTATTGATCGCGATGAAACGTACTGCGAGAACGGCGGAGTGTTTGAATCGGGTAAAGGGTGCGCAGACAGTTCTAGCTCTACTGGCTATGTGAAAGGGAAGCGTACTTATACCAATGTATCTGAGGCGGTGGTTCAAGGTGCCGAACTTACGGGTCAATTTCAGATTACCGATGAGTGGGGCGTGTCTGGTAACTACACGTTCTTAGACACAGAAGATAAGTCAACGGGTGAAGAACTGCTTGAGCGTTACAAGCATTCAGGTTTAGTTAAACTGAACTGGAGCCCAACTTTCGATCTGAATACCTTTATTAGTGCGCGTTACCGTGGTGAACGTAATATCGAAACTGATTTGACTCAAGATGCATACACTACTTTAAACATTGGTGGCGTATACAACATTAATGATTCGGTTAGAGTACGTGCAGGCATTACTAACTTGACTGATGAAGCTGTATCACAAGAGCTAGAGAGTATGGGTTATGTTGAAGAGCCACGTACTTACTACGTAGGTATGACAGCGGACTTCTAATCAATCTGTGTTTGATTTGGTAGCAAGATACATATAGAAACGAAGAACCCACATTGGCTCGATACTCTATAAAGAGAACGGCGAGTGTGGGTTCTTTTTTGTGTGCTTGTATCGGTTTAATTCGTTTGGAATTGGCTTACCTAGATTTTTACACAAGTGACCAAAGCATTACCTGATTTGGTATCCCAAGGCAGCAGCTTGTCATAATCGTGCTCAAAAATATGAACCTCAAAGTAGGGCTTCAATATCTCGATCAATTCCTTAAACGAGAATGCCACCATAGGGTGTTCGTCATTCCATACTTGAGTTTCACCCGCAGTCGTTTTTTCGATACTTAGCTTTAACATTTGCTTACTACCTTCGCCGGAGTAGTACCAACCTGAACGAAAGGTAAAGTCATCATGTTCTTTGTTGGCTGTATGTCGAACAAACAAGTCATTGCTTATCTTCTCTTTATCAACCACGTTGAAGCAGAAGACACCTTCGTGTTTCAAAGCTCGGTGCACGCTTGCAATGCACTCTTTTAGTCTCTCAATACCGTCGTTGTAATGGATGGAATACAAGAAACAAGTGATAAGATCGAGCGGTTCTGAGACCTCAAAGTTACTCATGTTTTGTACTGAAAAGTTAGCTTCAGGGCAACGAACTTGAGCAATGTCGAGCATTGGTTTATTCAGATCAAGGCCACTACTTTGATAGCCGTAATCAATAAAATGGCGAACGTGTGGTCCAGTGCCACATCCAAGGTCGAGGTGTGTTTTTCCTTCATTTCCAAAAATCTGATGTAACCTACGAACGCAGTCACTCTGCGCTTGGTAGTCAATATCGACACACATTAAATCATAGTAACCGGATAGGTCGGTATAGAGTGCGTTGGCGGACATGTTTGCCTGCAGCATTTGCTGAAAAAATTGGTTCATCGCGGCTTTCCGGGGAAAGCCGCTTTTATCTTCAAGAAGAAGTAGTC
>NZ_JBGONH010000085.1:0-9934 GCF_041439075.1 Vibrio sp. FF145 | reverse complement strand
ATAGCTAAATCACTGAACCGACGTGGCCTCCCGCGCTTATTCTGTTTGCTTTGCGTCCAGCCACTTATCGCTTCTTCATCAATCCAAAAGGTCAAAGAACCGCGGTTAATGAGTTATTGATTGTATTTTGCTTCCAGTTGGTTGTTTTATAACGAGGTTTAGGTATAGGGCTACAAGAGGGAGTGAATGTAGCTGATCAGATCGTAGGTTTAGTTCCAATGAATTACGCAACAAAGCCGAGACTATGGGGAAATCACTTTTGGGCTAGAGGGTATTTTGTAGATACGGTCGGTGTGAATGAAAAAGTCATTCGCCGATATGTACGACACCAAGATAAGCAGGACATAGAGTATGAGCAACAACTGTAGTTATTGAAGAATTGATAGCGCGGAAGCCCCTTTCTAGGGATGATAAAGCGAAATTGCCTTCTAAGAAGGCGGATATTTTTTCAGTCTTGCATTGTAAAGGGGTCAAGGAAATGGGCATGGCTTAGACCATAAATATAATGAACCAAATGTTTGTCTGCCCATTAGGTTTTCGGGCAGACAATTAGCTTAATTTTTAAAAGAAGCCTAAAGGATTAACACTGTGGCTAACGATGATATTTTTGGTGTTCTGGTAGTGGTCTAGCATCATTTTGTGTGTTTCTCTACCAATCCCGGACTTTTTATAGCCGCCAAACGCAGCGTGAGCAGGGTAAGCATGGTAGCAGTTAACCCAAATTCGCCCAGCTTGTATATTTTTCGCCATATGTGAAATCAGATTGTTGTCACGTGTCCATACTCCAGCACCTAAGCCATACTCAGTATCGTTGGCGATTGCCAGAGCTTCTTCAGTGTCCTTAAATGTAGTAACAGCAACGACTGGGCCAAAAATCTCTTCTTGGAAAATACGCATATCGTTAGTTCCTTTGAAGAGGGTAGGCTCGACAAAGTAACCATTGTCTTCATTGCTGTTACCACCAATAAGTAATTCGGCACCTTCTTCATGACCAAGAGCTATGTATTTGCGAATTTTGTCAAATTGCTCTTGTGACACCTGTGAACCAACTTGTGTGTCGGTATCGAGTGGGTTTCCTTGTTGGATCGTTTTCATGCGAGTTTGCAAACGTGAAATGAAGCGATCGTAAATTGATTCATGAATCAAAACTCGAGAAGGACACGTGCAGACTTCACCTTGATTGAAAAAAGCTAACAAGACACCTTCGATACACTTATCAAGGTAACTGTCTTCGTGATCAAATATATCAGCCATAAAAATATTTGGAGATTTACCACCTAGCTCGACTGTTGACGGAATTAGGTTCTCAGCGGCACACTTCAGAATATGCTGTCCAACTTCTGTAGAGCCAGTAAAGGCTACTTTAGCAATCTTTTTATGTGTAGCAAGTGCTTGACCTGCTTCTGAACCATAGCCATTTACGACATTGATTACACCGGCAGGGACTAGATCTTCGATGAGCTCCATCAATACTAAGATTGATGCAGGAGTTTGTTCCGCTGGTTTTAATACTACGCAGCAGCCAGCAGCCAGCGCGGGTGCCAGCTTCCAAGCGGCCATTAAGAGTGGGAAGTTCCATGGGATAATTTGTCCTACAACACCAACAGGTTCTGGGAAGTGGTAGGTCATGGTTTGTGAATCTAGTTCCGCAGCGGAACCTTCTTGAGCTCTAATGCATCCAGCAAAATAGCGGAAATGGTCGACAACGAGTGGAATATCAGCGGCGAGAGTCTCGCGAATAGGTTTCCCATTGTCCCATGTTTCAGTAATAGCAAGCATCTCAAGGTTGTTCTCAATACGCTCAGCTATCTTTAATAATATGTTTGAACGCTCAGTGACTGATGTTGAAGCCCAGTCATTTTTCGCATTGTGCGCAAAATTAACTGCCAAATCGATGTCTTCTTGAGTCGAAGCTGGAATTTCACAAATTACAGAATGGTTGATTGGGGAGGTATTAGTAAAATATTTTCCATGTTTCGGTGCTACCCATGCCCCTCCTATGAAGTTTTGATACTGCGGCTTGAAATCGACAATCGAATTTTCAGTTCCTGGTTGTGCATATAACATTTTCAGTTCCTTTTTTTAGATTCTGTGCGTTATTATCCACCCGCACATGAAAAATAAAATAAGCAACTTCAACCATAGGTTAAGCTAGAATAAAAATAGCCATACTAAATCAATGGTTTATATGTTAACCGTGAAACTAAAAGTCTTGAATGCTTAGGGTATATGTCTTTTTCTAATGAATTTCATTTTAATATGCTAGTTCTATCAATGTAAATAGATCGCTATCATTACCAATATAGTAACCAAATAGGACATATATATCTGATCTTATGGACGTAATAATGGTGTTATTTTTATAACTACATGATATTTGGTTGGTTTGTTTTGTTGGTGCAATTGGTTTCACTGTTTTATTTTAAACATATAACGTTAACATATGAGGAACAAGAACAATGAACTAGAGGAATGTAAAGTGTATCAAGAATTGAGCCAACTGTTAGATGACATTGGATATGCATTTGATAAGCATGAGCTGAAGATATGTACTATCAGAGCTCAAAAAAACAAAGTTATAAAAGCGATGATTGTAAAGGCAAAAGAACTAAATTTTGATATTTCGTCAAATCTATCGAAAAGTGTCTTGTCAGCGATAGTTAGTCAGGAAGACATTAACGAGCAACAAGCGATTGACGTTTTGACGAAGTATGTAATTAGCGACAATATAATTCAAAGAGAAATGAGAGAGAGCCTTTTCCTTGCTGCGATGAGGAAAAGCGAAGAGTTTCATATTGTTATGCTATTGAATGGAGAAGGGGTAAATCGTGTTATCTGAAGAAATGCTTTATGAAAGAACCAAAGAAGCGCTGCGATGCGCACGCTTGCTTGAGCTTGATACATCCCAACAATTTATTAGAACATGTTTGAGTGCTTGTGTGGCTGATAAGCGTATTCATATTAACAATATTGGTGAGGTATTAAGCCATTCAATTGCTTATCCGAGTAAATTATTAGCTGGTGCATATGAGTCCAGTGAGCTTCATCGGTCCATAACCCCTGTCTTAGAAAAACTCTCTCAATAGTATTTGTCTGAGTGGCAAAAATGTCACATCAAAAGTAGTTGCTTGGGCCTAATCTGGCAGTCATTATTTTTTAAGCGATGTTTGTCAGATTGAACCTAAGGCTGAACTTTTTACGGTTTACGAGCTAACAGTGTATCTAGTGAATGTTAGTTGCCACTTTTTATCCACATGATTACTCGCCCTGAATTTTATAATCAATACGCATTTGACTCACCAAGATCGTCATCGTTTATTTCTTGCAGGTAAATTAGTCGACTTTGTTTTTGTTTCGCTTTTCTTTCCCTTGTGGTTTGTCGTTGAACGCTTGCAGATACAAGCGTAGGCGGAGAGACATCAACTTTCTTAAAGTTGAATTGATGAAGGCTGTGGAGCTCAAAGCCGGAGAGATACCAGCTTTATTATTGGGTTAATCATTTCAATCTAAGTGAATAACTCCCTTTTTAGCTAAGGGCTTAGGTCCAGTTAGAATTAAGGTGCTTAAATCTCACAAGCCTGTGTCGTTTTGCGATATTCTGTGGGCGTCATGTCGTAAAATTTTTTAAACAGCGATCTAAAATGGTTTGTGTCACTGTAACCAACTTGCTGGGATATTTGTTCTATGTTTAAGCTGGTAGTGTCCAGCTTGTCTCTCGCTAATACCACTCTAATACGTTGTATGTAGTTCATTGGAGATTCGCCAGTTGCTGCTTTGAAGCGACGTTTCATTTGCCTTTCACTCAAAAAACTTTTCTCTGCACACATAGCGACAGATAGCCTGCTTGGGTCTTCATTGTGCATCCACTCTTGTAACCGATCAATCAAACTGTCGCTATGTTGATGGTATTGAGCAAAGCTCGTTAAACAAATTCGCTTAATTTTTGAAACATCACCTCCTAAGTACTGTTCACATTTAATTCTTTGGGCCGTGCCTAACAAAGCATCAATTAACAAAATTGTTGCAGCAAAGTATTCTTTAATGCTGGAGGTGCAAATATATCGGTCTTCATGAGTTATTTTCAAGTGTGGTTTGAATTTTACTTGGGGGAATTGATTTCGAAAATCTTCAGCATATACCCAATGTGTAGTTGCGCTTCGTTTGTTTAAAACCCCAAGCTCAGCCAGAAGAAATGTCCCCGTACATAAAGAGAGAACAAATTCACACTGCGTAATTTGTTTTTTTAGCCAATATTTAACCTCTTTGGGTAAGACATAAGACCCCTTATTTATGTCACCACAAGCACCTATTATTAAAATGTCGGTATGTTCGACGGATTCCCAATGCGTACTACTGTTAATTGTTAGCCCCCCTAAGAATTGAGTCGGCCCCCCTGTGACTGATACATAACTGACCAGTGGCGCTGGTAATCCTGCTTGCATTGAAGCAATTGTCAGCATTTCGATTGGTCCCGAAATTGCTGTGATTGGGCTTCCTTCTAACAAGAGTGCAGTAATCTTTAAAGGTTCTCTTTTTCTGATCATGAGTATTACGTTTCTCAAATATGTCCTATTTGCTAGTACTATGTCCATAAACCCTTAAGAACACTAATAAACAAATCCGAAATTTAAATTACTCGTCATTAGATTGATTTTAAATGAATAAATTAAGTCATTGATATTTACATGTTTATAATCAACACGTTTAGTTATAACTAAATCTGTTGATGATTTAGATTGATTACTCTAATTAATCGGCCGTGATACACTGGACACTGCCGGTCAATAAACTGGAATAACAGAAAATATACTTATCTTGGTATAAGGTCTGGAAAAATTGTTCCGATGAATTCTCAATCAAGTGTGCTTCAGTGAAATCAAGTTCTGTTGAGGGAGTGTAGTTTGCGCTACGTAGCGCGTTGGTTGTCGAAAAGAGGTCTGCACCCCAGAAATAAACGGAGTAATAGATGTTGAGGGCTTTGTTTTCGCCTTCGGATAATAAGCTACAATGCGCATCGTGAACTCCTCCCCACAGATGATCTACGGTAATTACTTCTTTGAAGGAGTCGACTTCAAATTTTTTATATGTACGACCATGAGAAAATAACATGATGTTGTTTCGACCATCTAAGAATAGAGGATGATTAAGGGTATTTATCCATGAGATAAACGTAATGACGAGTATATTTGCCAAGACCAGAAAAATAATGGCTTTACCGACATTGTTCATTAATTTCCTCTCTTACTTGCTCGATTGAATAGTCTCGGGAAAAACTAAAATTCATTGTGTTGTGTTCATGTAAATTATTAGGTTGATAAACACACGATACATAGAGTTGCTCAGGGTTTTCAGAAATATAGAGCATACGTAAGTCACTTGAGTATCTCCCTTTGAGGTCATTGAAACGTTTATCTCCATTTTTAGTATCAGTAAAATAGTACGTTACGCCCAAATGTTCACGCTGGTTCCATTGAATACGATCTGTGGTGCTATTGTAATATATGATCCGCGTTAACCAAGTGAGACTAACTAAAAATAACAGTGAGAGAGTCAATAGAATGAATCTTTGAAGGTATTGTAGATGGGCCGATAGACTGGTCTTCTCATGGTCTTGAGGTTGGAGAGTGTCTGGGATTATTTCTGAACTAGGTGTTGATGAGTTGTTTTGTTCAAGAACTATTGGCACCTCAAGGCTTATTATGTTGCTTACCAGTAAATAACCATGCTTTGGGACTGTTTTTATAATATTTTGTTGTCGGCCATTGTCACCTAAAGCTATACGTAGGTGGGCTATAGACTGAGTTAAACTAGCTTGCGAGACGACTCGCCCTGGCCAAGCCACGTCGATTAGGGTACTTTTTAAAACGGTTTCGCCTTGATTTTGACATAAAAGCTCTAAAATTTTGCAATCTGTAGAGTGCAATTTTTTGCTCTCCCCATTACTTTGGTTAGTTAGCTGGCGCCTAAGGGTTGGATTAAATATCCACATGCTATGTTGTTTTCTTGTCATTGACGTCAATTTTTTCTTTATTTTCAGATATATTGACACATTGAACTGAGTTGTTCGACAGTTGGATGTAACAATATTGGTGGGAGGTTTCTAACAAAGTTTGAAAATTTTCTTCGCCGCCATCAAAGAGCGCATGTTGCTCTGGTAAATCAAAATATTCTGTTTCTGGAGTGTTAACCAGTTGATTTATATATTTTATGGAATAAATGGATTTCGGCCAAAAGGTAATAAGAAATTGTGTGTCCAGTTTTTTTCCATTGTCGAAATGGATAGAAGCCATTAATAGAAATCGGTTCCATAGATAAGGTTTTAAGTGATAGTCGATTTTTCTGTATTTCTTATCTCCCATTTGCTCACCGTAAGTCAGAACTGTTTTACTTATTTGGGTATTAACGTTTTGAGCAAAACTAGGAATAAACGATGCATTGAGAAAAATTTGAATAGGCAACAAGGCAAGTAAAAAGACAACGCTAAGCAAATAGTGTTTATTGGCATTTTTGTACAATATCATTGCTAATCCCCTCTATAGCGCGCTTAACATCAATGGAAAAGTTGATGCTTTGGCCGTAAGGTGATGATGCATTCTGGTGAATGCAACTTACATAAATCCTAGTTTTATTTGAAGCAATATAAAAATTCACATTGTTTAAAGTAGGGTGCCTAATCAGCTGTTCTAAGAGTTGTTGACTATGAAAATCGTTGTTCTTGATCGTAAAGGTGTTAGTTTGAGAGTTCAACCTTGACATGTTCAGTTTAGGTTCGCTTTGTGAAGGTATGAACAAAAACCAAAACAGTAAACAGTTCATGCTGACTAATAAAACTATTACGCCAGCTTGCCAAGAACATTTAAGCTTAAAAGCCACTACCTTATCAGGTCGCCTAGTCTCGGGTTGGGCTTGGTTAGTTAAAACTAGAGCTATTTTATTATAAGCGACAAAGTAACCGGCTTTAGGTACGGTTCGAATGATACATTGTGCTTCCACTGTATCATTCAAAGCTAAACGTAATGATGCAATGGCGTGTGTGATACTGGCATCTGAAACAAATTTCCCCGGCCAAATTTTTTTGTGAATTTCAGATTTAGTTACGACTCGATGGTTATTCGACAGTAAGAGCAATAATAACTGGCTTTCTGTTTTTGTTAGTCTCTTTTCTTCACCTGATATTTTATTTCGAAGTTGAGAGTGTTCATGAGGTCTAAAATCCCACATAGATAGCTGCATACCTATACTTGGTGTTGTTTTTAAATGAAATATTACAAACTTACCAAATTATTCAATAGACAACAACTAGTAAAATAGTATGAACTCGAGTTTATAATAAGAATTGATTATAGGCGTTGAGGGCAATTTTGCTTTGTTTTTTAACGAGAACTTTGAAAGGTATACTTAAATCAGCACAGTTACTTCCATTTATGTGTCTGGTTTCATTGAGATGCGTTGATGCCTTCCTCTTGTGAGTTCGTATGTATAATGATATCGACTCTACTTGACTAATCTATGGGATTGCATCGGTGTACTATTGGAGAGAGGCAGTTGTAACTAAGTTGATATTATTTAATGAAATGATGGAGTGCCATGTTGTATTTTGATTTTATTATATAATTTTCAATTAAAATTTCTTCTACTAATGCTTCTAATATAGATGATTCTTTTAGTTTAAGAGCACCTAATGATACCAGGATTAACAACCCTATAAATATATTTTGTTTTTTTATGGTTTTCATTATTGATTGTTATTTATATAATTGGAATTAGGTTAATATATAAGAGGCTAATGCCCCTTATATATTTCCGGAGTCTAGCGGTTTTCTAACGCAACTTTCACTGCTCGTTCTAAACTAGGGATAGTTGTAAGTTCAGGTACTCTTTGGGTATAAATGACTTGGTTATTCATACCCACTACAATAATACTTCGACTAAGTAAGCCTAACTGCTTAATTTGAGTTCCTGTATTGAGGCCAAACTTATGTTCCGAAGAGTCAGAAAGATATGTCGCTCCGTCAAGAGAATGCTCTCTAATGAACCGCTGTTGAGTAAAAGGAGTATCCGCACTGACTGCATAAAATTCAATGTCTTGAAGTTTGTGATGGTTGCTTTCTATGTATTGAGAAAGCTCAATAGCTTGTTGAACACAAACAGGTGTATCAACAGATGTCAATATGCTATAAATTTTGATCGATTTACTTTGCGCACTAGTATCATAGCTTTCTAAATCTGAAGTCAACATCTTAGCCGAAGGCAATAAATCGCCTACTTCTAATGGTGTACCAATCAGATCAAACTTTGTGGTGTTATCAAGTGTGACGACTTGTGTCTCTCCAAATCCAGCATCGTCTTCAGTAGTTTCAAACTTTGCGAAGGCGTTTATTGAATAAAGGGTGGCAGCAACAATAAGTAGTTTACGCATGATTATGATAAAACCGCTAGCGCAGATTCATAGTTTGGTTCAGTAGTAATTTCAGAAACCAATTCGCTATGTTTGACTATACCATCTTGACCGATAACGATAACAGCTCTCGCAGCTAATCCTTCAAGCGCACCTTCATTTAAGTTTACACCGTAGTTTTCAGTGAATGATGACTCTCTGAAGAAAGAAGCGGTTGTTACATTATCAATGCCTTCTGCACCACAAAAACGATTCATAGCAAAGGGTAGATCAGCAGAAACACATAATACGATTGTATTGTTTAAATTAGCGGCTTTCTCGTTAAATGTACGAACGCTTGCAGCACAAACTGGGGTGTCAATGCTAGGGAAAATATTTAATAAGACATTTTTCCCTTTTAGGCTTTCTAAGGTTAGGCTATTTAATTCTTTGTCGCAGAGAGTAAAACTTGGTGCTACTTGATTAGGTTTAGGAAATAGACCTGAGATTGAAACGGGGTTACCTTGAAAAGTTATAGACATGTTAATACCTTTTTATTGTTTATTTTTTGGTTAGAAATTATTGAGCGGCGAGATAGTAATTTGATATTTATAAATAACAAATCCGATGTGTTGTATTCTATTTGTTATTATTTAAGATTCTAATAAATAAGATGTTAAGTCCTAAATGCCCATTGTTTTGGTCCGATTTGAATGGCTTGGTTGGTGTATAATTTAATTTTTTCTGTGGAGTTTCTGAAGAGTGTTCGTATTTAGGTGTGTTTTCGAAAATTAAATATTATTCATAGGGAAAGAACGTGATTTTTTACGTTGTTTTTTGATTCTTTAACGATGAGCGAGCTGTATTCAGGAATTAGTATTCATTCCTAAACAAAGAACCCCCAGTCATGCTGTTTTAGTTGGTCAACTTTCAAAGACAGCGTGACTTCTTACATTTACAATGAAATTAGACCATAGATTAAATTCATTATCATATTTTCTAACTATCCTATAACCACGATTTTGCAGTCACGCTCGCTAGTCCTATTGTATATAATTTTGAAAATAAAGACAAAACTGACAATCGAAACACAGGGGAATGAAAAAAACATTTGCATTTTTACTCGATATTTCGACTCAGACCTTAGCGAAGGCCTTCCTGCCAATGATTATGAATGGAAGGCTTTGTTGCGTAATTCATTGGAACTAAACCTAAAACCTACGATCTGATCAGCTACATTCACTCCCTCTCGTAGCCCTATGCCTAAACCTCGTTACAAAACAACCAACTGGAAGCAATACAACCAATCACTCATTAACCGCGGTTCTTTGACCTTTTGGATTGATGCGACTGGCCTTAAGGTTTATGGCGAAGGTGAATGGAAAGTCAAAAAACACGGGACAGATGGCAAACGTAGAGTCTGGCGAAAACTTCATATTGCCGTGGATACAAACACTCATGAAATTATTGCAGCCGAGCTAAGTCTATCGAAAGTTACAGATGGAGAAGTACTCCCGAATTTACTGAAACAAACTCGCCGAAGTATCCACGAGGTGT
>NZ_JBGONH010000084.1:1445-10504 GCF_041439075.1 Vibrio sp. FF145 | reverse complement strand
TTCTTCTTGAAGATAAAAGCGGCTTTCCCCGGAAAGCCGCGATGAACCTTTTTCTAGGCTGTTAGTACAAGTAGTAAGCTTCGCTATGGCCTCCTTGACTGTAATGAGACCTTCTTCATATGACTTGATTGAAGACGATACTTCATCAATTCTTTTGTTTACCGACTTCTCATAGTCGTCTCTCTTCGATTCACCTCCCGTGATCTGTCGATCTAAAACCAAAATTTCAGAATTGTAGCTATCAATATATTTCCATTCTGATTCTAGCCAAGTGTCATAGTCGTGAATTAAAGCTTGAAATGTTTTTATTTCCTCACATTGGCGTTCGAGAGATTCCCACTTCGACTTGGCTCTTTCGATACTGACTGGATCTACTCCTTTACTCATCAAGGCTTGGTTGAACGCTAACTTGTAGTCACTAACTCTGTCTGAAATTATCTTTTCTTTATTTTTGATCAGCTCATCAATAGCACTTTTTTTCGCGTCCTCTTCTGACAAGCGATAATCGAAGTTAGCTTTCACCTGAACACGCTCTTGTTGATGGCGCTGTTCTTCGTTTTCGAGTTTTTCTTTCAGCTCAAACTTAATGGTAAAAAGTTCAGACTCTAGTACGCTTTTCTTTTTCTTAACTTCAGATGTACGACTTTCAGCATCACTTTCAAACTGGACTGTTTTTTGATCTTTTAGGAGATTGAGCTTGCTCAGTTCTTCCTCAAAGACTTTTGTTCTTTGACTTTGAATTTTTATTTCTTTGTGAAGCTTATCTGCTTCTTGCTCATCACTTTTGGCTCTGCTCTTCGCTTTACCTTGCCGAACTTCTACCTCTGACTCCTTGATTTTTAGAGTCTCTAATCGCTCTGAAAGCTTCTCTTCACTCAGACAGTAATCAGGAAGTGCGATTGAATCCAGATCCAAATAGAGACCAAAAATCGACTCCGTAGCTTCTGGGTCGAAAAATGGTTTCAAGTTTTTCGCATTTAACAAACTAGGAGTGATTACTTTGCCTATATTGCCGCGCCAATCAGGCACTTTTTGATCTAGGTACTCGTTGAGCGATCCTTTTGCTGGCAATAATGCACGACTAACAGAAACTATTTCATCTGAAATTTCTTTTAATTCGCTAGTACATGTGTGGTAAGTAGAAAGACTGCTCTCATGATTTTTCTCTGCCTGACGTAGTTGCTCATTCAAATGAATTACTGCATTGTGAGAAGCGTTAAGTTTTTCACGCTTACTCTCAAGATCACTTTCCAGACTACGTAATTCGCCTTTTTGTTCTGGTGTGAACTCTAAAGACTGCCCTTCTAGAATTGCAAGTCGGAATTGTTCTTGTCTTATCTTGTCAGACTGTTCATCGAACTCATCTTGCAACTTTTTCTTTTGAAGGTTGAGGTCACTCTGCATCGCCTCTAAACGGTCGTTTTTTTGCTCGAATATATCTTCCTTAGTGTTAAGTATGCTATTGATTTCTTTTTGCTTACGGGAGCGGAAATTAGCACATTCGAGTTCCAGTTTTTGTACCTGACTGTTAAACGTACTTTCTTCGGTTTCTACGTCTTCCAGTAAGTTGTCGTAATGTTTCTTTGCAGATTCTGCTTCCTTCAGCAAGTCACTCAAGCTATTGTAAAGCGTGATTTTCCCTAAAATATCATCCTCGTTCTCGTACTTGTCACGCTTATTGTAAATAGCATCAACTACTTTGGATTTCCTTTCAAACTCAGTCCGATGAATGCTTAACTCAGTATCAAGCTTTTGAAGTCTATCTTTCCTCTCACTGACCAGAGAGCCGTGCAACTCCTTCTGCGAACGAATTTTGTCAGACAACTGAGTGTCATTTAATGCCAGTTGACGCAGATAAGAAGCGATTTGAGCTCGATAGGAGTTTAGTTGCTTTATGTACTCATCAAGGCTGTCTTTACTTGCAACTGCTTCATCGAACTTACTCTTTTTAGTGTCTAGTTGAACAAACACATCTAGGCTATTTGCTAGGTTGATATACTCTTTCTTATATGGGACATCGTCCATCGATGTATTGTTCAAGAAACAGTCCACAATCATCGTCTTAAAACGACTCAACATTTTCTTATGGCGCATCATTGTCGCCGTCAAAATGTCGATATGATTCATGTTATGGCTCGCAGAACACAACGAGTACTCATGAGCGATTGCAACTAAGTTTTTACCCGTACTACGTCTTTGGGCCAAACGCTTTTTATTGTTTAAAATTACTGAGCGGTAATCGACACTAGTTTCAATTTGCGAACTTACTGACATTGACTGAGACACAAGGTTTTTAAGCCATGTTCGAGTTTCACTTCCTTGCTTAATTAGCTCGTCGTACAAATGCTGAGAAAACAATTGTTCAGCGGTTCCTGTCAAAAACCTATAAGCGACACTGGAGCCATTTCGATACATTACAGAACACTTTCTCTCACCAAGCTTTTCATATTCGAACACGATGACAGATTTTGGGGTGGGCAAGTAGTAATCAACAAAGGAAACTTTATCCGCTTGTCTATCCACCAGCTTACTCGGATCGGCTCCATAGAACGCTGGAAGTAAGCTTAACAGAGTGGATTTACCAGCTCCGTTATCACCCGTATTGTTGCTATGCCCGATAGCCTTGACCTTGAATAGTTTCCCAGGGATAAATGAGTGGAAAAGTACGATTCCTAGTAGCTTTGAACTCTTCGTTTCAGTTTTATTTATTTCTTTCATTACAGTGCGGTAGAGATATTCTCAACCCCTCGGCTAGTGAATGATTTACGACAAACTTACTGACTCGGCTGCCATTAAGTTAGTCCGTTATTTGCGCTTCCAACTTCCACTAGAGTCAAGAGGCATTTTAAAAGAGAAATGCCTCAACACCCATAAGAGCCGAGTGTAACGTGTCTACTAGCGGTCAGATAATCAACTGATTTTATATTACACTGGTATCAAAAGATTCGTTAGAGTAAATTAGTACAGTTCATTTTGATAAGAGTACTCATTGTGCGTTGTGTTGAATCTCCACAAACAAAACGACTAAGGCTTATTGATTTCTATCTTTGCTTCTTCGGGAAAGTGAATCGATCCGACCTTATTCAGCACGGTGATATCGCCGTTGCTACAGCCAGCCGTTCTTTTAACGTTTACAAGGAACGCTGCCCCAATAACACGGTTTTCAACGAAAGCATACGAGCATATATGAGGTCAACATCGTTTAGCCCTGCTTTTGAGCATGAACCAGAAGCCGCTCTTAGATTAATAGCGTGGGGGCAGGAGCTAAACTCTATTCCAGTAACAACTTATGGTGTAAGCAGCTTCGCGACAGTGTTAGATTCGCTATCAATTGATATCGTCTCTCAAGTCACAAGATCGATCCTGAATAAACACTGTATTTCTGTCCTGTACAGCTCCTCAACTAGCACCGAAACTAGAACCCTTACACCTCATTCTCTATTCAAAGGACTTGGGGCTTGGCACATCCGTGCTTGGGATAGTAAAAGACGTAAATTCCTGTGCTTTAGAATCAGTCGAATTCTTAAGGCTGAGCAAACTGACTGCTCATACGACAAGACTATAGAGGACGATTCTCTTTGGAACCGTGATGTCGTCTTAAGTGTTGCACCACACTCTAAGCATGAAAATAGAAATGACTTAGCCATTGATCTTGGTATGGAAGGTCAATACGTACGAAACATTACAATCAATGAAGCGTTAGCGGGCTACGTGCTCAATGACCTTCACGTAGACTGTACGCCTGATGCTTCTTTGCCACCGCATGCCTTCAACTTGCAGTTGATGAATAGGCACGAGCTAGAGCATGTTGACTCTATTCGAGCCCTAGTACCTGGATTTAAATCAGGAAACCGATGACCATCACTAAATACCAAATTAGCGTATAGACAGCTATACATATTTGTTTTGTATATCCTTAACGAGTAGGACAATGAGCTTGAAAGCTACCTCAGATACTGGTTGGGTTAAGCCGATTAATCAGATTACTGGCCTCGACCATTTAGGAGTGCAAGCTCCATGCATCGAAGTCTACGGTAAACTTCTTCCTGGAATCACTAATGTTACCGATAGAGCTCGGTACTATTCGTTCTACGCATGGGTGTTTTATGCCTTCGAAAGGAAAAAGTGGTTAGATAGTGACACTTTTTTAAAAATGTTCCGAAGAGCAGACTGCCTATTCACACTTGCCGCTATGGCACATGAAACAAGTGATGACGGTGCAGTTAATCACTCTGGGGCTCTTGTAGGCAAGGATACATTTCAGAAACACTTCGAAGACATCACCTCAGGGAAAAAATTCAAGCTATCGCAATTTAGCCATACTAATCCTGATTCCTCTCGATACTTTAAGAACTCCTTTGGCGGCCTAGGACAGTATTACTTTGGCACACTTTGCAACCTAAAAATACTAGCGGGTGAGTCTCCTAAAAACGGGAAGCTCATTGAAGAAGTAGGACTAAAACTAGCCAAAGCATTTGACCAAAACGTTAACTCATCACTTTTTTTGGAAACTATTGAAAATGATGAGTTTACCTACGAAACTCTGACTTATTTAAAGTCATTCTGCCCATGTAATCTATCATGCGACAGTGAAGAACGAACTCTTTTAATTAACCTATTCACCAAAGGTTTCACGTCACTTTATCAAACAGAATACGAAACTGACTTTCAAGCTCTCAGCCGCGTTGAATCGATGGCTTATATCCTTGCTCTCACCGAGCATATTACTAAAACAGACACCTCTCAAAGTTTTGATGTGGCGGTCTTCCGAAAACTGGCTTATACAAATGCTCTTCAATACACAGGTAAATACGAGCACCTTTGGAACATTGAATCTAGCTGGCAAGATTACGCTAGAAATGAGATAGCCTCTATTGCCATGCAAGGAATATTTTACTGTGTTCTAAAAGCAACTGAATCTCGCAGACCGAACTTCAAAGACACTCGGTCAATAGCTGCGTGGTACTGGCAAGAAGGGCCTGGTGGCAAGGTAATATCAAATTATCATCACCAACAATTCGATCAAACCTTGTCTCAACTTTCTGTTCAGTTACCTAACTATGAACGATGGGATGAAAATAACCATGAAATGACTCTTGCCCACAGAGTAGAGAAACTTACAAAGAATGGCAGTAACGATTTAGAATCCATAACTAATAATTGCCTAATGATCTTGGCAGCACTGGTTTCCCGCACTCAGAATAAGTCGGGGTATAACAGCGTAGAGCTCCAGAAAAGCTTTTTAGATAGATACCCACTCAATCTGTTAGCTATCTGTGAAACTTTAAATACCCAATTGAGTAAACAATCTACTCTGTCAGGGTTGATACAATTAACTCACCATAGCTTACTTGAGAACCACTTTCTTGTTGCTATGAGAAAGCTAAGAAACCAACAACAGATGACCTTTCGTTTCCTACCCAGTGAATTTGGTATCGAAATAATAAAGCCACCCCCAGCAGTTTTTACGTCACCAAGATTTAAGCAAGTTATTCAAATTATGGCAGATCTTGGCATGGTTCGTATAACAAAGAACTCTTTTCTAGTAGAACCTGCGGGCTATGACATTCTGAAGGTGAGCCTATGAGCAGCCCTATTTCGCTCATAGAAGAGCTGAAGAAAGGTGGTTACGATTCATGCCTAATGACAAGCTACTCTATTAACTTTGCATTCTATGAAGAGTACCTTCTTCGAAAAATGCAAATTGCTGGTGTGACAAATCATTTACTGTTCGTTGATAATCGCATGTTAAAAGCGGCTATCCAGAATTTTCCACCTAAGTTTGCTGGCTACGCATACGGCATTGCACCTATGAAATGTAACCAAGCATTTCACCCCAAAGTGTATATGCTCCTTGGTAAAAGGAAAGGCTTGCTTGTAGTTGGAAGCCACAACATGACTCTATCTGGTTTCGGCAGCAACTTAGAAGTTACAAATGTAATTAGGTTCGATGAGAAATCTAACGAAGAAGATCTTTCTATTTTTAAAGATGCTTTTCATGCGTTTGAAATATGGCTGAATGATTATGGGCAAAGCTCGTCTCAGATAGTTAGAGAGATGTTAGGTAAAGCCAAGACTTTAGCTCCATGGGTTAAAAAGAAGCCGAAGCTACCTAGTAGCAATAGCTTCCTGTTTTCATCCTCTTCCAATAAAGAATGTCTTTGGAGAAGCCTCCAAACGCACCTACCGAAAACAGTTGACAAAACATACGGCGTTTCAGCGTTCTTTGACAGCTCGGGACAGTTCGTTTCTTCTCTTTCTGAGTTTTCTGTAGCTAAACCCATCATTGCAATACAGCCTAAAAGCGTTTGCCTGAATACCACAATACTGCACAGTGGCACCGTAAAATTTGTAGATATAAAATCTATCCAACCTGATAGTATGCCAGAGTTCACAACATACGCTCATGCAAAAGCTTTAGTATTTATCGCCAATCAAGAAACATTCTTCATATCAGGTAGTGCTAATTTCAGTAGCAATGCATGGCTTAAGACTGGCAGTAATACCAATGCTGAGGCAATGCTTCTTCTCCGAAATGGAGATGCAAAGGACGCAATAATCTCAACCAACTTTTTGGATATGGTAGCGTCAGAAGAAGTACTGGAAGTAAATAGCAAAGAGCTAAGCGAAGGCTCTACAGACACTACACATATCGAGTTGGTATTTGTTGAACTAGAACTTAACCAGTCTTTAGAAATCGAGCTCAAGGATAGCCATAGAGGTTGTCAGCCGTTTTACAAGGATGAGTTTGGTGACTATTACCAAATTGAACATACTCTAGAAAATCAGGTCATTATTATATCTGAGCAGTTGTTAGACTGCGGGAAACTGATCTACCTACTCCTTAATGAAAAGTTAATCGCTACTGTCGTTACACATAACGTCCCCTCGCTAGAAAAACTATGTGAGTCTTCTGAAGAACGCCAGTTAAGACAGGCTGTTTCATCATTAAGTACTGATTACCCTCAATTTGATCTTCTATTTAACTGCATTGAGAAGCTAACACCTCAATTACGCCGCCCTGTCGGTACATCTGAAAAATATATACCACAAACTCATGGTGATACGAATGAGAGAGATTCGCTCATTGTTAGCATTGATCAAGAAAACTACGCTCACACCAAGTCAGGAAGGCGTGCCATATCGTCGGATGGTTTAAACCTAATCTTAGATATGTTTCTTCATGCCATACCTTCTATCCAGCCAGGCAGCAATTCTCTATATAGAGAAGACCATTTAGGACGCAATGAGGAAGAACTTGTCGGAACAGATGATGAAGATACCGCTGAAAACCCAAGTATTTCTCCTGAGCAAGTAGAATATGTACATAAAAAGCTCACGAAAATACTTAATAAGCTTGAAAAGGTATATGTTTCTAACTCGGATAATGAAGCCAATAAAATGAGCTTTCTACTAATGGCCTTCGTTGTAATTCATAACCTTAGCCGTCACGAGTTTATTGTCGGTTCGCATGAAATCAAGGTACAGCCGACTAAAGACAATGCCAACAAAACAAAACCAATAGTTGATGAGAAGCACCTTAAAAAACTTAGAGAGATCTCTTTTTTCCGTTTCTTTAATGAAAAAGAATCTCCAATTCAGATCCTCAATGACAGTGAAAACATCTACAACAGCAACGAATACACCCAGTTGTTAGCACACGTCTCGTGGTTGCTTTTTAAGTTAGGCATAAGCTATAGCGACGCTCCACGGCTATCAAATAGTGATAAAGAATGCGAAATCATTCACTGCGCAAACGCTCAAATGCTTTTCCTGATGCAAAGGTTAGATGGTGATGAAAAGGCTTTTAAAACTGCGGAAAGCTTACTTGAAAGTGATTCATCGAGCGCTTTAGAGTGGTTACACAGGTCAATGTCGGAAACTGAACTGTTACTTTATGAAGACAGGCTCCCTTATAAAGGGTATCAATTAGCGAAATCAAATCTCGCTGGCTTTAACGGATTCTGCTTCGTTGATAAAAAAAGGAATAACAGGCCATCGGTACAACTTGCTACTGTAGGTTCGAACTTAACATTTTCCCGAAAATCCTTAGATATTGTATTTTGAGAATTATCGAACCCCAGTAGTGGAATACTAAATTTGGCCACCTTAACTAGCGATTTGCAAAGCCCTAGATAATCCATAATTTGCTAATTTAGTAGTTTCACTAACACAAAATTGTCCGTGCGGGATGCCTGCTCTGCCTTAGCTTCTACTTTCAAGTGTTTTCGTGTCAATGATGGTCTACAAGCGGGACTTCAGCTACAATAGGCTTAGGTAAGAGAAGGATTAGTCGAATTGAAAAAGCCCTTCCACCCGCTCTATAGCCGAATTAATGTAGGTACTTCGGGAGAAGTTTAAAGTTAGAGCGACTGCGAAAAGCGTATATACAAAAAGGTAATTCGGTGATAACACGCCCTCACTTATGGGGGCGTTTTTATTTGCAGATTTTGATCTCTAATCTAAGGGAGTTAGTTGATTAAAGTTTATCTGCTTTTCTCAGCATGATGTTCTTTGTTAACAGCCACTTGACCAACATTTTTGAATATAGTCGCGTTAAAAGTTCGGTTGACAGTTTAATTTTACTCCATAGCTAAACATCTTGAATCAGATCCAGTAGAACATAATCCTTATCTAAAATTGAATACGTTGCTCTAGAAGTTTACGAATAGCCAATGTTCTATTAAGAGGCAGTTCGATTCAGATCGTAATCAATTATTCACAGAGTCTATATAATGTTGTTTTTACGAACATAATTCCAATTAAAAGGTAGCCTTCGATGGTAACTAGGTTGCCCGAAGTCTAACTAGTGCTCTGATCTACATGGGCTTACTACTGATTCAGCCTTCAAAATTCTTTTCTTATGATCATTTCATGCCAGCTTAATGAACCGAACAAGCAAAAACACCAGTTTAATAGGCTAACTTGTGAAAAACATCAGATTAAATGCAGCCAAAGGGAAAAGTATCAGATTAAGAAGCTAGTTTGAGAAAAACATCAGAGTAAATGCAGCCAAAGGGAAAAGTATCAGATTAAGAAGCTAGTTTGAGAAAAACATC
>NZ_JBGONH010000084.1:0-1346 GCF_041439075.1 Vibrio sp. FF145 | reverse complement strand
CAGAATAAGAGGTTTGAAAGAGAGTGCCACAAAAAATGAAGCTCTAGCAGGCCATTTCTCAATGATGTTCTCCTTAACTATATCAAACAGTGGCGGTTCGCTGTATGGAAGCTAAAACCGACTAATCCCTACCCTCTTAGTTTCCATTTTAGTTATCGCTACAAAGTTTAATAAGACTTCCAAGTTACCAACAGTTTCCAACAGTTTCCAACAGTTTCCAACAGTTTCCAACTTAGTTACCCTAAACATGATTTCCAAACGATTGATAAAGAAAGATCACAAGTTTCCATCTTAGTTATCTGTGATCATGTAGATTTTAGATAAACAAAAGCGAACCACTTGGTTCGCTTTTTTGTTTTTGTAGTTATTTGGTTGCTAGTGAAATTTACTTAATAAAGTGACTTCGGACTTGTTTAACACTCGGGATTTAACGTTGGCTAGGCAACGCTCAATCATTATTTGTTATACGCGTATTGGATTAGTTTCGTGATAATTTAGACTTGGTTAGTAATATGAATTGTTCAGGGTCTATGTACCCTTTAAATATTGGAGGTTCTGTTGTGTATCCCCCCATCCAACGATCGGGACCAGTTTCTGGGTATCCCATACGTGACCCCATTCTTATTGAAAAATGTATATGGGCATTTACACCAATGCCAAAATCCTCTGAAGGGTCAGCTATATAACCAAGCAAATCCCCTTTTTTAATTGCCCCTTTTGAGACTAACCAGCTTTTTAATGACAGATGACCGTACAATGAATAAAGGTTTTCTTTTGGGTGATCAATAATCACAACGCCAGGATAACCGTTCATGTAACCAGAATAACTTACAACACCATCAGCAATAGCGTATACCGGCTCTCCAACTTCAGCGAAATAGTCTATGGCAGCATGATATAAATGAGGAAATCGAGAAGCAGTATTAAATGAGGCAAAACCCTGTAATTCTGAACGTGAATCCAGAGGAAATCTATATGGCTCTTTTAAATTTTCAGCAATCCCCTCTAATATCGGACGGACAAGATTAAGTTCTTCATCAACCAGCCGCTGTTTCGTGTCCGTGAGTACTTTTGAACCTAAAAATACTAAAGGCAAAATAGTAAGGGTAATGATTACAATAACTTTCTTTGATATTTCCACTATTTCCCTTCCATTGACATCGAAGCGTATACGCTGCATTAAGTTGTGAGCGGCGCTTAGCTATACTTTGAGCAAAGCGAAAACGCCAAGCGTTGCGAATCACTCTTAAATGCTTTGTTGAACGAAGCCGCTGCGCGGCAGAGTAAAACAAGTGCAAGCCATACTCTTGTCACACCATCACCCTGATGGTCGTTGACAGGAGTAA
>NZ_JBGONH010000083.1:0-11801 GCF_041439075.1 Vibrio sp. FF145 | reverse complement strand
CGTTAGTGATTGTACTCACTTAACTCAGTGTCCAAAACTTCTGGTGCGGATCACTGTTGATGGGTTGCAAAAGACGCTTGAATCTAGCTATCAAAAAATCAAAGAAGACCTATCAAATTTAAATGCTGCTGTCGTAAAATCTAAGGAGAACCAAGAGAAAACTCTACAGTCTTTCGACGATGATTTTAATAAGCAAAAACAAGAATTTTTTGCCACGGCGGAATCACAAAAGAAAGCTATTCTTGATAAAATATCTTCGCTACTTCCTTCCGCTATGACAGCTGGTCTATCGGCCGCTTATGCAGACAAAATTAAGGTTGAACAAGAGCAGCTTATAAAACACGAATCATCTTTTAAATGGGCAATTGTCGGACTAATCATTTGTTCATCAATACCAGTTGCTTTCACACTCATTCGTGTAATGTTCTTCAAAGAAGATTTTTCGCAAGTGTTTGATGAAGCGCCCAGTTTGTTTTCAATGATGTTACCACTTTACGCTCCAATACTTTGGGTCGCGTACTCCTCTAATAAAAGTTATAAACTTAGTAAAAGGTTAATTGAGGAATATACGCACAAAGAAGTTTCTAGTAGAACATTTGAAGGTTTATCAACTCAAATTTCTAGCATTGGAGAAGATGATACTAGCGGTGAGCTCAGAACTAGACTGCTATTTAATCTACTTCAGGTGAATAGTGAAAACCCTGGCAAACTCATTTCTGATTATAATAATTCAGATCATCCAATAATTGACGCTATTGATAAGAGTTCTAAGTTAGCAGACTCTATTAAAAAGCTAGATAATGTACCTGTGGTTAGCCAATTGTTAAAACACTTAAGCGCCAGAGAGCAGGCTAAAGTTGACGAAAAAATTAAAGAGTCAAAAGCAATTTTAGAAGCTCAATTAAAGGATTCAAACGAAGAAAATCATGAATCTAAAAGACAATTAGATAGTTGAGAAAAAGTAGATTTAATGTTGTGTGAGCCCTATAAAGTTTTAGCTCAAGAGTATTTATATCGACTTCAAACACATTAGTCACTTTGACCAGTAGTGTAGCTTCATCCTGTACTTTAATTGGTCAATGAACCTAAATAGCTGCCAATACTCAGTCTGAACATTGGCAGCTTTTAAGTATAGAAATGAGAGTAGGTGTATCAACCCTACTCAGGCAACAGATAGCGCGTGCTTCGGCCACCAGAACCAGATTTGACTAAGCAGCCATGCTCAATCAAAGAGTTCAAATGACGTGTTGCAGTGGCACTACTCACCTTTGCTACTTTCTGATATTGGCTGGCATTGATACCTTCTGAAAAATCACCATCGAGCATCCTATTCAGCACTTTTACTTGTTCTGCCGTAAGCTTTGTTTGGTCGATGCTGCGCCAATAGTTGGTCTTATATACAGTTTGATCAACCTCAGCGAAAACGCCTGTAAACGTCTCATCTAACGTATCTAAGAACCACATCAACCATTCGCTAATATCGAGTCCACCTTTCTGGGTTCGCTCCAATATCTCGTAGTAATGCTTGCGGTTAGCGAGAATCCCCACCGACATCGCATAGAAACGTACCGACTGCTTCTCTGCTTGTGCTAAAGCCAAGTCGGTCAACAATCGAGTAATACGGCCATTACCATCATCTAACGGGTGTAAAGTGATAAACCAAAGGTGGGTTATCGCAGCTCTAAGTAAGGGATCGAGTGTAGCGTCGGTAAGTGAATCATTGAACCATGTGATAAACGCATCTAACTCAGCATCAAGAATGTCTCGGCTAGGTGCTTCAAAATGTACGGTCGGACGGTCAATTCTTCCCGATACCACTTGCATGGGAGTATCACCTCTTAGCTGACCTCCGACTACAGGGTTAAACATGGTGTAACCTTGAGGAAACAGTCTATCGTGCCAATGTAAAATCCGATCAAGCGCTAGTGGCTCTGTTAGGTTCTGCACCGCATCCAACATAATTTCAGCCAGGCCATCGGTTTGTTCTGTCGTAGGAAAAGGTCGATCTTCACTGACACCGAGTTTATTGGCTAAAGAAGATCGGACCGAGAAAGCATTAAGCTTTTCTCCCTCAATCGCACTGGAATGGACTATGTTCGCTAATAAGGTGTCGAGCATGGTTTGGGATTGATCCGCAGACTGTGAGGCAATCTTGCCCAATAGAATGCCCTGATTAAGCCGTACTTCTCTTAACCTCACGCCTATTTTCTGATTATCCCAAACAAAGTTTGGCCAATTATCTTGCTGCCAAATCCACATATTACGCCCCATGATGCGAAAGTATCACTTATTCAACTCATACTATGAGCTGTTTAAGGTAATTATTCAACTCACATTATGAGCTGAATAATCAGATAATCGCATCACAGAGATAAGAAAGACAGCTCCTCGAAACCCAAAAGTCTATTCACTCACCGCGAACACATCGCAACGTGAGGCGCAGATGAAGTCATTTTTGTGCAGGCCTTTGATTGAGTGGCTCCACCAAGTGACAGTCACTTTGCCCCACTCCAATAAGATCGAAGGATGATGGAACTCTTCTTCTGCCAGTTCTGACACTTTATTGCTGAATGCCCATGCTTGTTTGTAGTTCTTAAATTTAAACACCTTCTCAAGCTGCGGGATGCCGTCTCTTTCCATGATCTGCCAGTCAGACAGCTCCAACAGTAAAGATTGTTGTTCATCTTTACTTAGGGCAATCGCTTCGATACTGCAGGCTTCGCATTTTTGTTCATTCAACATGTGTTGGTTCCTTGGGTTCAAAAAGTGGTGGTAGCAACCCCGCATCGATGGCGAGATCAGCTTGCTGTAATAGGTTTTCCTGACTGATTTGGAAGAGCTCAGACAGCTCGTCGATCACGTAATATTTCGGCTGCATGATGTCGATACGATAAGGAGTTCTTAACACCGTTTGCAGATCGAACCGCTCACGAACCGCCAAATCACCACCCAATGCATACATGGTTTCCGCCGGAGACGAGAGAATACCACCGCCATAAATTTTCAGTTTTTGTCCCTCTTTTACTAAACCGAACTCAACCGTAAACCAATACAAACGGGCAAGATAGGCGCGCTGTTTAGATGTGGCGGCTTGGCCTAGTTTTCCATAATGCTCAGTGAAAGCCGCGAAATCGGCATTGGTGAGCATGGCACAGTGGCCGAAAATTTCATGAAAGAAATCAGGTTCTTGTAAGTAATCGAACTCGTCTCGCGTTCTCAGAAATGTCGCAACTGGGAATTTCTTGTTGGCGAGCAAATCAAAGAATCGGTCGAAATCGATCAATGCAGGCACAGGCTGAACTTGCCAACCTGTTGTTTCCATTAGCACCTTGTTTATCTCTGGAAGCTGAGGGACTCTGTCTAATGGCAGATCCAGCAGGGTCAAACCGTGCAAATAAGCATCGCATGCGCGGTCATTAATGACGTCCAGTTGCCTTTTCACTAAGTCGTGCCAAATGGCGTCTTCTACGAGGCTCCACTCAACCCATCCCTCTTGGCTCACGGGCTTAGAATGATATTGAGTCATTACACACCTCCTTTCGAATGTCTCACTTTAAGCCTATCTCCACTCCTTATATCCGCCAATTTGCACGATTTTTCGAAACGGGCGATCGTGTAACATTTTATTTACACAATTCCAGCTACCCCTTATTTTGCTGATCTTTTGACTTTGTAAAACCTAAATACCAGACTGAAATCGTTAACATTTTGTTAAAGGTAAAGGAATGCACGAGAGCAATAAGCCAATTTGGCAACCCAGTGACCAGCGTATCGCACACGCCAACGTAACCCGATTTATGGATAACCTCGATCAACAAGACATATTCGAGCGGAAATTGAAAAACTACACGGAGCTTCATCAATGGTCTGTGGAGCAACCGGAGTCGTTTTGGCAGAACGTGTGGCAGTTTTGTGGAATGGTGGGTTCGCAAGACTGTATTAACAAGGCAGAAAGCGAGCACATCAAAACTCTAGGTGAAAGTCGCTGGCAGCAGCCGAAATCGAATCGCGATGCGGTGTGGTTTCCGAATGCTCAAGTTAACTACGCCGAAAACTTGCTGCACTCATCAAAAACGTTACCAAACGAGCTTGCGATTTGGTTTGAGAATGAGCGTGGCGAGCATCAAAGCTACACATGGCAAAACTTGTGTAAGGAAGTATCTAACGTTCAACAATGGCTCGTAGATTGTGGCGTGCAACAGGGTGATGTAGTCGCCGCTTATACCCCTTATCTTCCTCAAACCGTGATTGCGATGTTGGCAACCACCAGCTTAGGGGCGATTTGGACATCGACCTCGCCTGATTTTGGCGTCGAGAGCGTGATTGAGCGCTTTGGCCAAGTGAAACCTAAGGTGCTTTTCACCTGTGACGGCTACACCTTCAATGGCAAGACGTTCGATATGACGGACAAAAACCGTGAAATCATCGAACACTTAAACGAATTAAAACAGGTGTGTCAGATCGGCTATTTAAAGAACAATGATTTTGAGCATGACGTGTCACTCCAAAACTGGCACAGCATCATCAATCAGTATCAACCAAAAACTCTTCGATTTACTCGTGTCGGCTTCAATGAACCTCTGTTTGTACTCTACTCTTCTGGCACCACCGGCAAGCCAAAATGTATTGTGCATTCTGTTGGCGGCACCATCATCAACCACCTAAAAGAGCATCAGCTTCATTGCGATATTAAACCGAGAGATCGCGTGTTCTACTACACCACTTGTGGTTGGATGATGTGGAACTGGCACGTCTCTGCGCTCGCCAGCGGTGCTTGTTTGGTGATCTTTGATGGTAGCCCGGTTTATCCGCAACCTAGCGTTCTGTGGGATTTAGCGCAGCGAGCTGATGTATCGACATTTGGCACCTCAGCCAAGTACCTAGAAGCGATTGAGAAAGCGGAACTCTCACCGATCGACAGCCACTCTCTTCCCCACTTAAGAACACTGTGCTCGACGGGTTCAGTGCTCTACCCTGAGCAATTCGATTACGTCTACAAACACATCAAGCAAGACCTACATTTGGCGTCTATTTCTGGCGGCACGGATATTTGTGGCTGCTTTGTTTTAGGCAACCCTATCTCGCCGGTGTATCGTGGTGAGTGCCAACAGGCAGGGCTCGGCGTCGACATCAAGGTGTTCAATTCGTCTGGTCACAAGGTTAATCATGAACGTGGCGAACTGGTGTGTACCAACTCCCTACCCAACTTCCCTGTTGGCTTCTGGAATGACACCGGAGAGCGCTATCACAGCACCTATTGGGATAGGTTCGATAATGTGTGGCATCACGGCGATGAAGTCGCACAGAGCGTTCATGGTGGCTATCTGTTCTACGGGCGAGGCGACACCACACTCAACCCTGGTGGTGTGCGAATTGGTACTGCCGAGATCTACCAGCAAGTGAACACTATTGAAGGCATTGTGGATTCGATAGCCGTCGGCAAAGACATCGACCGCAACGAGCAGATATGGCTGTTTGTCCAACTGCAGCAAGATGTGAGTCTAGATGAAACGTTACTGACAGCCATCAAAAGTAAACTCAAATCATCTTGCTCACCAAGGCATGTGCCAAGCCAGATATTTGCGATCAGCGATGTGCCAAAAACACGCTCAGGCAAGTTGGTGGAATTGGCGGTGAAACAGGTTGTAAATGGTAAGGATGTAGAAAACCTCGGGGCAATTGCTAACGCCGAGGTTTTGGAAGAAATAAAGCGCGTTGTTTCGCTTTAGCTTTAGCCTTAGAAAGTGGCTAACTATCTCCAATTTTCACTTGGCTGTCAGATAACATCTAGAGTAAAGGCAGCCGATTGAAAACTAAATCGAAGCCACTCTTTGAGCTCATGAACCCTCTCATCTGTTTGGCTTCGTGCCTTTTCTAAAGATCTTAATGCGATCTGAACGTCATATTTAAAACAAAATTTGAAAATTAATCATTTTATAGCCAGAGATAATATTCACTAAAGACGAATCATTTATACAAAAAAAGAGTCCACTACTGGATTGTATCCAAGCTTATGGATATTTAATCGAATTACAATAACTCCCGTTTCCACAGCTCCATTTCTAGTGAAATGATAATTTGATAGCTATCACATTTAGAACAGTTATTTTCCCATACTATCTCGGCATGTTAATTACTTAAGAGTAATTAAAAAAACTAGTCACTCCTATTAATAAGCTTGAATTTAATTAGAAACAAGCGGTTAATCCCTACGTAAAATAAATAAAATCATTATTAAATGATCGGAGACATTATCATGCGCATAGTATTAGCTTTAGGCGGTAACGCTCTTTTAGCAAGAGGCCAAGCATTAACGGCTGAGAACCAACGTGAAAATATAATCAAATCAGCGGCGAGTATTGCTGCGATAGCACGCGAGCATGAAATTGTTATCGTTCATGGTAATGGCCCACAAGTAGGTTTGTTGATGGAACAAAACGCGGCTTATAGCGAATATTCGCCAGAGACGACACCATACCCAATGGATGTACTCGGCTCTCAAACCTGTGGCATGGTGGGCTACATGTTACAACAAGAGCTCAGAAACATTGACCCTGAATTAGACGTAGCGACGCTAGTCACGCAAACTGAAGTATGCAAAAAAGACCCTGCGTTTACTAACCCGACTAAATTTGTTGGCCCTGTATATACAGAGCAACGAGCTAAAGAGTTAATGGCTCAAAGCACAATGCAGTTTAAAGCTGATGGCGAGTACTACCGACGCGTTGTGCCTTCTCCTATGCCAAAAAGCATTGTTGAAATTCAGCAAATTGAAACTCTTCTAGATACAGAAAATCTTGTTATCGCTTGTGGCGGCGGCGGTGTTCCCGTGAGTATTGAACAGGGTAAGAGTACTGGCGTAGAGTGCGTCATTGACAAAGATCTTACGGCCGAACTACTCGCTGAAAAAATCCATGCCGACTTATTTATTATCTTAACCGATGGTTCGATTTTCCGTAACTATGGTAAAGAAGACCAAGCAGAAATGAAGCAAGCAACGCCTGCTGGTTTAGCAGAATTTTCATTCCCTGCCGGTTCTATGGGACCAAAAATTGATGCCGTTTGTAAATTCGTTGAAGCTGGCTTGGGTAATGCGGCGATTGGTTCATTATTTGATTTAGATAAAATAATCACCAATGAAGCTGGCACTCTGATAACGAAAGGCGAAGGTATTGTTTATTACTAATATTATCGAGCAATAAATACTACTAATATAAAATCTATTACAAGCCTCTTATTTAATTATAATGAGGCTTATTTTATTAGGACCGTTTAATGCTAGATGAGATAAATATTCATAAAATTGGAAATTAAACCTGAAAATAATGAATAAATAATATATTTAAATATACCAAAGCGTAATTATAACGAGACTTCATCCAAATAATGTTTCCAGTTCATTAAAAAACAATTCAATACGTTCACATCGGTGCATTCGCATCCGCTTGGTTCTCTGGCATCGCATCGATAAAAGCGGGCAACTGATTACACGCTTCGACAATCGAATTAATTAGCGGATAAGGCGACATATCAACGCCAAAGCGCAGCGCGTTATACACCTGCGGCACCAAGCAGATATCGACAATACAGGGAGAACCCGAGAAGCTATACACCGAGTCGCCATGTGCTTTCCTGTGCTTCGCTAACTTCTCTTCTAGTGCACTGAAGCCTTGACTCATCCAATAGTGAAGCCAATCCATTTTTACCTCTTGCTCGCACGACAATTCCCGCTCCAAATACTGCAGCACACGCAGGTTATTCAGAGGATGAATTTCCATCGCGATATCCTGAGCCATTGCCAACGCTTGATAGCGCAGTGGTGTTTGCTCTGGAATCAACAAGGTGTTTGGGCTGCTCTCACACAAATAGCTTTCGTCCAAGTATTGCAAAATCGTCAGCGACTGATTGAGTTGAACGTCACCATCCACCAGCACAGGCACTAACTCACTGGCATTGAGTTCGCGATATTGTGGTTCATGCTGCTCGCCGCCATTACGCACCAAATGCACCGATTTCGACTCATAGTTTAGCTGTTTTAGGTTCAATCCGATACGCACTCGATAGGCTGCAGATGAGCGCCAGTAACCGTAAAGTATAATGTTCTTGTTCACGATGCTCTCGCTCATACTGAAATCCTATTACGTAGATTATAACGCCCGATACTGGCTCACTTTTTGGTCTATCGCGCCAAAAATAGAATTACCCGCCACATCGAACATCTCAAGCTTGATCGAGTCACCAAACGACATGAATTGAGTCGAAGGCTTACCATCGCGAATCGTCTCTATCATGCGAACTTCAGCTATGCATGAATAACCCACACCGCCCTCGGTAATTGAGGTGCCATGGTCAGTGCCTTGCTTATTGGAAACCGTGCCAGAGCCAATGATTGCACCTGCTGACAATGGGCGAGTCTTCGCGGCATGCACCACTAGCTCTGCAAAGTTGAAAGTCATATCTATTCCGGCATTCGGACAACCAAAAGGCTGGTCGTTGTAGGTCGATATCAGCGGTAAATGCACCTTGCTGCCTTTCCACTGTTCACCAAGCTCGTCAGGTGTGACTGCGACCGGAGAGAACGCCGAAGACGGTTTAGACTGGAAGAAGCCAAAGCCTTTCGCGAGCTCAGCCGGAATCAAGCCGCGCAGCGACACATCGTTCACCAACATCAGTAATCGAATCGACTCGTGCGCCTGTTTAGCACTTGCACCCATTGGCACGTCACCGGTCACAATCGCGACCTCACCTTCGAAATCGATGCCCCATTCGTCGCTGGCAAATTCGATGTTGTCACGAGGGCCGATAAACGCGTCTGAGCCGCCTTGATACATTAATGGATCGACCCAGAAGCTTTCTGGCATTTCAGCACCACGTGCTTTACGCACCAATTCAACGTGGTTTACATAAGCGCTGCCATCAGCCCATTGATAAGCACGTGGCAGAGGCGATTCACAATACTGAGGTGCAAACACTTCACAGCCTGTCACATGCCCGTTGTTTAACGAGGTGTATAACTCTTCTAACTGAGAAGCCACGCTGTCCCAGTTATCCAATGCTACCTGCATGGTTGGCGCTAGATGCATCGCATGGAAAATTTCGGTGGCAGCTACACATTGTTTAAGATCTTTACTTACGACCATCAATAGACCGTCGCGAGTGCCATTTTTCTTGGTTGCTAATTTCATCCTTGTCCCTTACTTCTTATCGTCAGCCATGGTTTGAGAACCTGTCTCTTGCAAACCCGTGTCTTGCCAACTGTAGACATATTCTTTGTTCTCAACGCTATCGAGTTCATCAGAGAACTGCAGCGCGTGGCGAGTATCGATCATCACCGCCACTTCGTCGGTAAACTTCTTCTTATGCGCCTGACCTGCCTTAAAGGCTTTAGGGTGAGGTCCATGAGTGAAGCCTGCTGGATGGAAAGTCACCATGCCCGCTTCAATATTGTCACGGCTAAAAAAGTCACCAGCGTGATAGAAGAGTACTTCGTCGTAGTCGTCATTGTTATGGTAAAACGGCACTTTCAATGCACCGGGGTCGCTCTCAATCGGGCGTGGTACAAAGGTGCACACTACAAAGCCTGCGCCAACAAACGTCGTATGCGCAGATGGTGGCAAGTGGTAGCGATGTGACATCAGCGGTCTGATATCGCGCCAATTCACTTTCACCACCGCTAAGTCGCCATGCCAGCCAATTGCATCCAATGGATTGAACGGATAGGTGATCACGCTGACTTTGTCGTGGCGCTTCACCTGAACCTGAGTCTGGTTTTCAGAATACTGATCGCGAAATTGATCATTGATTGAAGGAATGTCGAGCACCGCAGGATCAAACACCGCGTGATTACCGACCATGCCTTTCTCTGGCAAGGAGTAAGCCGCGTCTGTGTTCTCAATCATCAAGATAAACATCGGCTCGCTTGGCTCTAAACGCCAGTTGGTCGAGCGCGGGATCATCACGTAATCCCCTTCACTCACCGCTAGATGACCATAGTCACAATAGAGATCGGCGCTGCCTTGATGAATGAACAGCAGCTCATCGCCATCGGAGTTACGCACCAAGAAATCCATCTTCTCATCCATTCGCCACACACGAATTTTGCAGTCCGCATTGTGCAAAAGATGAGGCACCGCCCAAGGGGTTATCTGGCTGGCTTTTTCCACCAGCGTAAAATCAAAAGCGCGAGGACGTAAATCGCCCTCCCACTCCGACCAACCTGTTGGGGCATGTTGGTGATGAAAGTGAGCAGCAGGGCCGAAGAAACCACTTCGACCCGCCTCTCGCTCATAGATTGCCTCTTCGGGAAAATCGGCGTGCGCTTGTTTAGAGCACACCCCTTCCCGATGAGGAAACGAGATCCATTTATGCATCGTCTAATACTCCTCGACGAATCTGGTCCTCTTCAATCGATTCAAACAGCGCCTTGAAGTTACCTTCGCCAAAGCCTTCATTGCCTTTGCGCTGAATGATTTCAAAGAACACAGGCCCAATTACCGTCTGTGTGAAAATTTGCAGCAAGATGCCGTCTTTGGTCGGCGCGCCATCAATCAGAACACGCAGGTCGCGCAGCAAATCAGTGTCTTCCCCGTGGCCTTTCACACGATCGTCAACTTTCTCATAGTAGGTATCAGGGGTTGGCATAAAGTCCATACCGCGATCACGCAGAGTCTTCACGGTTTTGTAGATGTCATCCGTTGCGAGTGCGATGTGTTGGATACCTTCGCCGTTGTATTCGCGAATAAACTCTTCGATTTGTGATTTGTCGTCGGAAGACTCATTGATAGGGATACGGATTTTGCCACACGGTGAGGTCATGGCGCGGCTCACAAGGCCTGTCAGCTTGCCTTCAATGTCGAAGTAACGAATCTCGCGGAAGTTACCAAGACGCTCATAGAACCCAGACCACACATCCATATTGCCTTGCTTAACGTTGTGCGTGAGGTGGTCGATTTCATACAAACCAACATTGGCTTCGGCCATGCGCTGTACCGCATCGTCATAGAATCGGAAGTCGACGTCGTAGATACTCTGCTTGCCATAACGATCCACAAAATAGAGCAGGCTTTCACCGATGCCGTAAATGGCAGGAATGCTCAGTTCCATCGGCCCTATTTCTGTCTTGTACTCTTCACCGCCGCCCTTAAACGCTTGCTCCATTGCAGCGGTTGCTTCATTGACACGAAAAGCCATGCCACAGACCGATGGCCCATGCACTTTAGCGAACGCTTCCGCTTGGCTGTGAGGCTGTTCATTGACGATAAAGTTGATGTCACCTTGTCGATACAGCCAAGCCTCTTTTGAGCGGTGCTTGGCGATCTCAGCAAAACCAAGTGACACAAACAGCGCTTTAAGTTGCTCAATTCCCTTGTGGTCAACGGCCGTGTATTCAACAAACTCGAATCCATCCGTGCCAAGCGGGTTGTATGACTCCACCATGAACTTTCTCCTTGTACCTATTGGTTTTGTGTTGTGTATTTTTTGTCCTTAATTAAATTTGGCCCACAAGCCGAGATAATGGAATGGGTGGAGGAAAATGGGCAATTACGATGAAACCCTGTCAATTTGTAAAATATTTGTTACACACAAATCATCAAGACAAGAAAGTGAGTTCTATCAAGGGATTGAAAGATGGTTGTTTGATTTACAGCAGAGTAAGAGATGTTACTGAATTGTTACATGCATCCTTTTATCAGCTAAGGTAATAAATCGAACATTAGACTGATGATGCAAAAAAGCCGCTGTAGTCAGCTAACACTGATCATTTAAGCATTTTCCTGATCAGTTGAACGATCCTACAGATG
>NZ_JBGONH010000082.1:0-12281 GCF_041439075.1 Vibrio sp. FF145 | reverse complement strand
AACCGTTGAATCCGTTGAATCCGTTGAAACCGTTGAATCCGTTGAATCCGTTGAAACCGTTGAATCCGTTGAATCCGTTGAATCAGCTTGGTCTTTGGCACTCTTTTGCTGAAGATTGGCTGGCTGAGTTTTAGGCTTCAGAGCATTGTTAAAGATAGACTCAAGTTCTTCCGAGACGTTAGTCGCGGGACTCTGTCGAACCTTTTTGGGAAATCCTGCTGTGTCTGGGTGATCGTGTTTGACTCGCATTTTTACCTTCTATGAAACAATGGCACTACGAAACTCTTCTTGTTCGAGCTCTTCTTGGTACTGCACTTGACGTATTTGTTCAGCGATTTCTTGTTCGTTTAGCTGAATGAATTTTTCTTTGGTTTTATGAGCGGCGATTGCTTCTTTTTTTCTCTCTTTGAGCCGTTGAGCTTCTTGCTCCAATACTTTTTTGGCTTCAGCGGCTCGCTGCTTTAAATCGGCTTCTCTTTCCCTCAATAGTGCGATTTCTTGTCGCAATATCTCGAGTTCTTTTAGCACCACCATTTTCTGCTTCGCTTTGGTAAATCGTCGCTCTTCTTCTTCTTTTCGCCATTGGTGATAATCGACTACGGACTGCTCGGATTTTCGCCTTATAGAGAGGGCGTTGTTGACTCGGTACTCTTGCTGCTGAACTGCACTGTCAGCTCGCTCGGCACGAATCGTTTTGATCTCTAGTAACTGCTCGATCATAAGCCCGCGAGTCCTTGTAACTGAGTCACGGTTTCGTCGAGCTCACTTGTTTCGTGTGTGCCTTGACGTAAAAACGCTCGGATATCATCACTTTGATCAATGGCCATATCCGCGCGGTTATCAGCACCATGTTGGTATTCGCCAATTTTAATCAGCAGTTCAACTTCTTCATATTTTGCCAGCATTTCACGCATATGAGCTGCCGATGCTTGATGAGTTTTATCCACGATTTGGTTCATTACACGGCTTGCTGAACGAAGCACGTCAATGGCTGGGTAGTGGTTCATTGCGGCCAGTTTCCGAGAAAGAATAATGTGACCATCAAGTATTGATCGGGTCTCGTCGGCAACTGGTTCTGTCATATCGTCACCTTCTACAAGTACGGTGTACAGAGCGGTGATGGAGCCTTTGTCTGATTGGCCAGCACGTTCCATCAGTCTTGGCAATGCAGCAAAAACAGAAGGCGGATAACCTCGTCGTGTTGGTGGTTCACCTGCTGCCAAGCCGATTTCACGTTGAGCTCGGGCAAAGCGAGTGACAGAATCCATAAGCAGTAGGACGCGTTTACCTTGGTCACGGAAGTACTCTGCGATGGAGGTGGCCACAAACGCAGCTTTGGCACGTTCCATTGCAGGTCTATCTGAGGTTGCTACGACTAACACCGCCCTTGTCATGCCTTCTTCACCAAGGTCGTGTTCGATAAATTCTTTAACCTCACGCCCCCTTTCGCCGATAAGGGCGAGAACTGTGACATCAACGTCAGCGGAGCGGATGAACTTGGCGAGTAGGGTACTTTTACCACCACCAGCCGCGGCAAAAATACCCATCCTTTGTCCTTCGCCGCAGGTGAGTAATCCGTCTATCGAACGAACCCCCATGGAGATGGGATTTTCGATCAATTTTCGTTGCATCGGTGGCGGTGCATCTTTGTAAACTGGATACCAAGCACTCGGTTCTTTATTTTGGGTGCCATCAAACGGGCGACCCAGTCCATCCAGTACCTTACCTAACAAGTGGTTGCCAACGCCTACTTCATGCATTTTTCCAAGTGGACTCACTTCGGTGTTGGAGGAAATACCAAGCATGTTTCCAAGTGGAGTAAGTAACGCGTGATGTTGCTGAAAACCAACCACTTCCGCGAGAAGCGACAAGGTTTGATCAGGGTTGCGCAACTCACAAAGTTCCCCAACACGAACACCAGGAACCACGGCTTTGATGATGGTGCCAGTAACTTGAGTAACTCGGCCGCGGATTTGTATCAAACGAGTTTGTTTGATAGCAGATTGTTGCGTTTCGGTGATGTATGAGAAATCGTTCAATTTAGGAAATATGCGTAATAACTGGTAGTGATAGAGTAGAAAGGATGGGGCAGTATTTATAGTGACTATTGGTCGGGAGTTTTTAGAAAACTAAAAATGCCCTAAAAAAACACGTCTGATTTTGACAGCCTATTGCAAATACAACATTTACACTCAAGTCATATTGTACGAAAGGAGTGCAAATGAGTGAGTATTATCAACAATCAAATTGCAACGGGTAACAAGTTTGACACGCCAATTCGAAGCGGTCATGAGTACGTACGTTCTGGGGAGTCAATTGGTGGAAACTATCGAGGCGAGAGCGTCCGAGTACACAATGCTACTCAATCATTATTTGACGCAATGGAGGAGCTGACGTCATTAGGCTCAGAAAAAGCAGAAAAAGATCTAACCAAACGTAAAGTAAAAGATGGTGGTCTTCGGGTTAATGAAGCTCATGAGTTGGTGTCTGAATATTTAAGGAAAGTTCCTGATCTTGAGAAGAACCAAAAGATCAAAGACCTTGCTACCAAGATGGCGGGTGGCAACTTATCAACGATCGCGCAGCTACAAGCTTACCTTAATGGCTTTTCTGAAGAGAAGAGTCACCAGTACCTTGCATTAAAGGCGGTAAAAAAGTTTCTCGGAGCGAACCCAGAAAGTAAGAATCTGTTGGCGCTGATTGACCAAGCCCTTCTGAACTTTGAGCAAAATCCAGATTCTTGGTCTCAGATTGATACCGAGATTCGTGTGTCGAGCTTTGCTGATGAATATAGCAAAGAGCAAGACTTTAGCAGTTTGCACCAACTACGCGGTTTCTATCGTGACACAGTACACAGTTACCAAGGCTTAGGCTCGGCATACAAGGATGTGGTTGAGCGATTTGGTGAAAAAGAGGTGTCCACCGCCGTCGACTTTATGTTGCAAGGTATGAGTGCAGATTTAAGTGTTCAAGGCAGTAATATTGATTCGGTTAAGCTGCAGCTTTTGATGTCAGATATGCAAAAACTTAAGACGCTGAATACCCTTCAAGATCAAGTTAGTAATATCTATCAGATGTTTAAACCTCAGCAGGCAAGCCATGGCTTATCAAGTTACTGATTTAATGTCGGATGTCATCGACTTAGTTGAGCAGCGCTGGGTGGGAAGCGAAGAGATATGGAACTTAGTGAACGCCATGAAGTTGGGGGCCATTGAGCGACAAATTAGTTTTTTACGAGAACTGCACAACTTAGTTCGGCATATTTCCATTGATGTGTTTAACGACGAAGAACAGCGGCAAAACCTAATACAAGCAATACAAAAAGTGCTTGATGAAGCGATTGATTTAGAAGAAGAGGAAATTTGGAACGATGAATTGGATTGATGCGTCAGTGGATGATTTTTGCCGAGGAATGGGGCTTGAAGCCGTAAATTTCTCGTCGGCTGGACGTGTTCAGTTGAGCTTTGAACAAAGCGGCACCTTGTACCTTGAGAAATATCAGGATTGTTTGTTTCTTATGTTGGTAAAAGCGCTGCCATGGCATCAATCTAATGAGTCAATTAAAAAGGCACTGAGCTTTTGTCATTCAGGGCAAGGGTGGCCATTCACTATTAAAACTGGGCTGTTCGATGAACAAGCGTTAGTTTTCTCAGCGCAAATTGAAGGCGATGAAGTTACCTTACCAACCATAGAACAAGCATTCGCGTTGCTAGTTCGTTTGCATAACGACGTGGTGAACTCATGAATCGGATTAGTACATTAAACGTTGGTATTGAAAGTTTTGCTCATATCTCTCTTGAGCAAGTCGAAAGCGACTTTCCACAACGTTTTCAACTGCTACCTGACGGTCAAGCCATCGCGACGCACCTAGAGAAATTGTATGAACTTCGCCCTTCAGAGCAGTACTTGATGCCACTCGCTAAGCCAAAGATTACACATACAGACTTACTTCGCCCAGAAAAATACCGTCAGCAGTTTGATATAACTCTGCAAAGACTTCAAGACTTGGCGAAGAAAAATGGTTCTCATACGCTAACTCAAGCAGCGGAAACGTTGCAAACTACTCAATTAGATCAACGTTATCTCACCATGGCGTTGAATCTACTGATTCAGGTTTAACTCCCATGTTACAAGCAAAAGATGTGGAGCTATTGCTTATCCACGGGGCTCTCCAAGTTCAATATAAAAAACCTAAACAAGCAATTATGTTACTCGAAGCGCTGTTGGAAATCGAACCTCAGCATAAAGAAGCTCGCCAAACATTAGCGGTAGCATGCCTGGATTTAGGGCGGTACGCTCGTTCAATCGAACTGTGCGAAAGCTTGTTGGAAGCCAACAACTCTAATGAAGCTGGTTTATGGTTTTGTCTTAGCCAAGCCCGCTGGAAACAAGATGATGTTGAGGGCGCGCGCCGCGCTCATCGCTGTTATATAAAATCTCTAAATAGTGAACTAAATGAATAAGTTGATCGATATTATTAACAAGGTTGGGCAGCGTAAAGACATCATGCTTGCCGTGATGCTACTGGCAATCGTCTTTATGATGATCTTGCCTTTACCTACGACATTGGTGGATGTACTTATCGGTACCAACATGAGTATAGCGGTCGTCTTATTGATGATTGCTATCTACATTACATCCCCCCTAGAGTTCTCTGCATTCCCAGCGGTTCTGTTGATCACTACACTATTTCGCTTGTCACTTTCTATCACTACAACACGACTTATCCTGCTGCAAGGTGATGCTGGTCAAATCGTTTCTACCTTTGGTAACTTCGTCGTGGGTGGTAACCTGGTCGTGGGCATCGTAGTTTTCCTGATCATCACAATCGTTCAGTTTATGGTGATTACTAAAGGTTCAGAAAGGGTAGCGGAAGTCAGTGCTCGATTCTCCCTTGATGCGATGCCGGGTAAGCAAATGAGTATAGACGGCGATATGCGCGCCGGGGTAATCGATGTTCATGAGGCGCGTCATCGCCGTTCAGTGATTGAAAAAGAAAGCCAAATGTACGGCTCTATGGACGGGGCGATGAAGTTCGTAAAAGGAGACTCTATTGCTGGTCTGGTGATAATCGTGGTGAATATTCTTGGCGGTGTAACCATAGGTGTGACTCAAAAAGGCATGTCAGCGTCGGAAGCATTGGAGCTATTTGCTGTTTTGACCGTAGGTGATGGCCTGGTATCGCAAATTCCGGCTCTCTTTATCGCGATTACTGCCGGTATTATTGTGACGCGCGTTTCGAATGAAGAGTCCTCTGACCTAGGCTCAGATATCGGAGCACAGGTTACAGCACAACCAAGAGCTTTGTTGATTGGCGGTGTGTTGCTAGTGTTGTTTGCGCTTATTCCCGGTTTCCCGAAGGTTACCTTCTTTGTTCTTGCTATTGTAGTCGGTGGTGGCGGCTTTTTCTTACTCCATAACAAAAAACAACAAAGTAAATTAAGCAGTGCCGACTTACCAAGTTTTGTTGCCCAAGGCGCGGGCTCGCCAGCCGCCAAATCGAACAAAGCGGCACCTCAGCGCAACAGCAAAGGAAAACTAGGTGAACAAGAAGAGTTCGCTATGACGGTACCGCTGCTAATCGATTTGGATGCTCGCTTACAAGAGAGCTTAGAAGCCGTCGCTTTGAATGATGAGCTCGCACGAGTAAGACGAGCGTTGTACCTAGATCTCGGCGTGCCGTTCCCGGGGATTCACTTACGATTTAACGAAGGGATGAGCAACGGTGAATACTTGATTCAATTGCAAGAAGTGCCAGTTGCCCGCGGTCGGATTCAAAGCTTAAAACTGCTGGTGACAGAAGATAATGAGCAGATCGATTTGCTTGGTATACCTTACGAGAAAGATGACGATTTTCTACCGGGAATTTCGAGTATTTGGGTAGACCACAGTCATAAAGTAAAACTAGAAAACAGCCAAGTGGGCTTTTTAACTCCCGACCGTATTTTGACTTACCACCTATCTCATGTGCTAAAAGAGTACGCCCAAGATTTTATCGGTATCCAAGAGACTCGTTATTTGCTAGAGCAAATGGAAGGCAGTTATTCCGAATTAGTAAAAGAGACACAGCGTATTGTGCCTTTGCAAAAAATGACGGAAATCCTACAACGCCTTGTCTCTGAGGATATTTCTATTCGTAACTTACGAGTGATCTTAGAAGCAATGGTGGAGTGGGGACAAAAAGAAAAAGACGTGGTTCAGTTGACTGAATACATCCGTTCAAGTTTGAAACGCTATATTTGTTACAAGTACGCCAGCGGTCAAAATATGTTGCCAGCATACCTGTTAGATCAGAGCTTGGAAGATATGCTCCGTAACGGTATTCGTCAGACTTCGTCGGGCAGTTACTTAGCGCTTGACCCTTCCGTTACTCAACAGTTTGTCAGCGACGTTAAGCAAGCAGTTGGTGATTTGAGCCGTATGCCAAATAAACCAGTGTTAGTGGTGTCAATGGACGTACGCCGTTACGTGCGAAAATTGATTGAATCTGAATACTACGATCTGCCAGTGCTGTCTTTTCAAGAACTAACGCAACAAATTAATATTCAACCTTTAGGCAGGGTGGGAATGTAATGGCATGTGTACTCAGTCAGTCTTTAGTGACGTCAGGAATCAAAGTGAGGCCTTATTTCTGGCAGAAAAGCACTATCTTACTTGGCCATCGCTACGAATACGACGGTATGGAGCTCGTGTTCCGAGTAGACGATGGTGAAATTATCATCGTTTTGTTGCGAAGAATTACTCCAAACCAAGGTTTGAGCAATCCTTTCTCTGCACTGTTTTTACTCGCAGAACATGCTATCCGATTGTACCCACTCAACTGGATCATTCGTGGCAACGTTGACGTATTGCGTGGTAGCAATATGAGTAACCAAAGATTAGCGCAATTCTATTTGGGAGCCTGTGGTGCGAGTCACGATGAACAAGATGATTGGTACTACTTGCGCCTGAGTGACTACCGCCCACTTAAAAAGAGAAAGAAAGTAAAAACTCTCGACTGTTACTGACAGCATCTAATAGATGCTTCGCTTTAATATAGGTATCAAGATGAAGCAACCCTTTACCGAAACCATTGAAAAATCAGAACTTGCTATCCTTACTGCAGATGACAGAGCTGAAGTGTTCAATGAACTACTTGAAGGATTAGGTGTTGGTCCAGTAGCAGGAAATATTCTGCTTGATGGGTTAAACGCCGATCCCAAACTGATGAAACAAGCAGAACATGAATTGCTCGAGGAAGTACAACGCCGCAGACAACAACAACATCCGCTCCACGGCACTAATGCCGAAGGCTCTAGGCGCAAGCGGCCTGTGTTACTTCGTGGCATAGTAATTTAAAGGTTTTTAAATGACGGATATAAACAGAAGAAACCCAGTAGGTGGGGTAGGACCTCGACCAGAGCCGCAGACCTCATTTCAGGATCGTTTGGCTGATAAATTGGCTAATATTTTAGGGGAGCCAAATGCGGCTAAGTTGAAGGCGTTGATTAGTCAATTGCCTAAGGTGTTAGGGCGTAGTGAACAAGATAGCCTTGATCTTTATGCCAATTCATTGAGGAAACTACTAGAAAAACAAGCAGCATTTACTGGCACTGCTGCAGTTGATACTGCTGCTCATTGGATGAAATCGTTGCAAAATCAAGCGGTGAATGGTCAGATTTCACCTCAAGACTTGGTAAACGGAGTCAACAAAACACTTACTTACCAATTCCGAACTTGGTTCGAAAAGCAGTTAAGTGACAAGGTAGACAATTCGCTCCCTACAGACTTTATCAATCAGTTCCGATTAGGAAGCCAGAGTACCCAAGAAGAACAAATAGCTAACTTAGATGCCGATGCACTTAAACAAGCTACTGCGAAGATCAGTGTGTTTATAAATTCACTTTCTCAGCAAATGAGCTCTAGTAAGGTTCGTGAGAACGCTATTTCTTTTTTGCGTAATGCATTTCGCAATCTAGGTTCGGTAGACATCAACGAGCTAAATAACTCGGATTATTTATTAACGAAAGAAAGCTTCAAAGCAGCAGTTTTAGCACAGCTTACTAGATCTTTAAATAATGCAGGTCTTACGCTAAGTGGCAGTGATGCACAACTTTTGGCAAATAAAATCACTTGGCTTCCAGGTATGTCTAAGCAGGAGCTTAGAGGAGGGCTGAACGATCTGGTGAACCAAGTAAAAGGTCAATACGCAAATGCTTATGGAGCAGGTTCGGTTAGTAAGCTGCAAATAGTACTTGATGCGGCAATTGCAAAGCTAAGGAGCTCATCTACGGATATAACGCTCTCTAGCTTATTCTCGAATATGGCTGTGAGTCTTATAAACACTCAAGTCGATGCCTTTTATAGCAGTCTTCACGAAGTGCAGAAGTTCCAAACTCCACAACAACAGGTTGACCAAATAAAACAGCATACAGCACGAGATATAAGATTTCAGTTTGAAAAAATGATGTTGAGGAAAGATGTTGGTATCGACTTTGCCACTCGTCATAAAAAAATGATGAGTAACCTAGCCGCTCTGAAAGCTCGTTTAAGTAAAATCACAGAAGATGAAAAGAAAATAACGGTAGGGACTGACGGTCAAAGGAAAGCAGATGTTAAAGCTGAGCACTCGTTAACCTCTCGTGATTTGTTATCTGTGATTGATTCGACTATTGGCGATCGTTTTGATGAGCGCGTGCTGTTTTCTTTAAATGAGCGTCGAGTGAACCGTCTTGAAAAGCGTAACGAGAAGAAAGAGGAACTCCAAGAGCTTACGACTAAACTAAAAATATTTGGTCAAGTCCAGACTACCATCAGTACAAAGTTATCGGAGATAATTAACTCAAGTACTGGTGGTGGGCATTATTATCCAGACAGGCAGCATTTTACTTATAAACATTTCGGATATGAGACTCAACAAAAGTTTGAAAAAGGTAAGGAGTTTAAGTATTTAGAAAAACATATAACTCCAAGGGTTGGTTCTGATGGAGTTAAATACTTTACTCACAAACAATTTTTAGAGCATGCAGGAGTGACTGTTAGTCGCGATGTATATTATAACAATACAGATAACAAATACCTTAGTAATTTTTCTAGCTCGGTTTCAAGTAAGTCGAAGCCAATTAACGATTCTGTACAGTTAAAAACTACTGCGTTAAGCGACATCAGTTCCCAATACAACGCAACTGTTGAAGCTATGAACAAATTTGTTCAAAAGTACCACAATATTTTGCAAGCAATCCTACGAGCGATTTAAGGATAAATAACCATGACTACACAAAACCCGGTAACTGACCCATCTCAAATGCAAGCAGAGGAACTCCTTTCGTTTCTTGAGGAAGGTGGAACGTTAAAAATGCTGCACGATGTATCAGCAGATACCATTGAGCACATTTACGCTGTTGGATTCAATTTTTTCCAATCAGGAAAAATAGAGCAAGCCGGTAAGATATTCCAACTGCTTAGCATGCTTGACCACTACCAAGCACGATTTTTTATTGGTTTAGGAGCTGCTCGTCAAGAACTGGGTGAGTACCTGCAGGCGATTGACGCCTACAGTTATGCAGCGCTTGTAGATATTAATGACCCACGCCCACCTTTCCACTCTGCAGAGTGTTACCTAAAACTTGAGCAATTAACAGAGGCAGAGAGTGGGTTTTACAGCGCGAAGGGGATGTCTGCCGGAAAACCAGAGTATGCAGATTTGCATCAACGCGCAGGCATCATGTTAGAAGCGGTGAAAAACAAAAGGAGTAACTAGAATATGAATTCTATCGCACTAGACCGCACTCAGAGTCAGGCATACTTACCGGATTCTGGTCAAACAATGTTAGATAAGGTTACTAAGACTGCATCTCACGTGTCAGCTTCAGTAACGGTTGAAAACGTAAAAGGTAAAAAATCTGAAGTACCGAACACTGGTAAAGTTAAAGTTCAGCTTGATGCACCGAACGCTGCAGTTAGCGATAAGGTCAATGAATTAACGCTGAAAGCCATGAATCAACTACAAAAAATCGTTGATTCGATTGCCAAGGTTTTACATGCGGTCGCCGACAACACGGGCTCACTAGCAGTGAAAATCCTGGCAGGGTCAGCCGATGACTTTGAGGTAGAGCTAGCTGCTATCACAGACAAACTGAAGAGCGTACAAAACAAGCTTAAGATCCAAGAAGTAAAAGTAGCGAAAGCGAAACACGAACAAGAAATAAAGGATAACGAACAAAAACTCAAAGAGTCTGAAGCTGCGGCTAAAGAAGCGAAAAAATCGGGTCTGGTTTCCAAGATATTTGGGTGGGTCAGTGCCGCAGTTTCGATTATAGTGGGCGCTGTAATGGTGGCAACTGGTGTTGGAGCAGCAGCTGGTGCACTAATGATTGCCGGTGGTGTATTGGGTGTAGTCAGTATGGCTATGCAAGAACCAGCTGTTCAAAATGCAATGAAAGAAGCTGGCATTAATGTCGATGCTCTCAGCAAAGTTATGATGGCTTTAGAGATTGCGGTTGCGGTTATTGGGGCTGTTGTGACGTTTGGCGGCGCGGCTGCGGGCGGTATTGCTAAATTGGCGGGGAAAAGTGCCAGTAAAGTAGCACAAAAAATCACTGATATTGCGACTAAAGCGGCAGCTAATATGGCAAAAGTTGCAGATATGGGTTCTAAAGCAGCCACGACGACAGCTAAAGGTATTCGATTTGCTGCAGAGTCATTAGATCTTCTTTCTAATGTTGGTAAAGGCTCTGCCGATAGTGTTCATTCCAATAATAAAGCTAAAGTGACAGAAATTAATGCGGATCTTACTCAGCAGAAAGCGGAGAAGGTGCTGACTCAATCGGTTATTGATAAGCTTAAAAAAGAAATCGCTAAGATGATGGAAGGTTTCCAAGAGTTGATGAATGTCATCATGCAGATGATTCAGGCGAAAAGCGAAACGATGGAAACGGTAATGAATCGTCCAGCGACGGTTTAAGGAGAATTTATGTTAGATAAAATTGGTAAGACTGGGAATGCAGATCTATACGGTTTGGGTGAGATAGATAAAACGACTAAGGTTGAAAAAGCCCCCGAGACAAAAACCGAAGCAGCGGTTCGTGGTAACGATGAGACGGCGGTGTCAGGTGCTAAACATTATCTTTTGGAAGGACCTAAAGCGCCGAAAAGTGGAGAACAAGCTCGCGTGGTTGAAAAGCTGATGACCGCTTTGGCACCAACAGCAAATCTGCTTATGAAAACCCTAGAAAAAGCACTTCATGGTCAATCTGGAACTCAATCATCGTCAAATACGGTTTCGGAATCTCTTGCTTTGATGACCTTACTGTACCAAGTTTCGAAGTTAAGCCGAGAACAACAAACACTTGAACGTGAAATCGCGGTTGAAGCGAATGTAGCGAGCCTTAAGAGTCAAGCACAAGAGCTAAATAAATCTGCTAAAGCGATGATCGCAATGGCTGTAGTTTCAGGAGTTCTAGCCGGTGTAACGGCAATTTTGGGCGGAATAGGTTCTGCTAAAGCTGGTAAACAAATTAAAGCGGAAGCATCGACTAATACATTACTGAAAACACAAAAAGCTGGTGTAGATAAGGCTAATGATTTGTTGAACAATGGTGGGTTATCGAAAACTCAACAGCAACAGTTAAAGCGTGTTCAGGATGTCGGGCAAGACCGTCTTGGTAATTTGACTGATAAATTGACAAAAGGGGGGCGAAAGTTTGACAAAGCTACCACCTCTAATCAAGCGCGAAATTCGATTCTTCAGTCTCTTAGTCAGATGGCAAACTCAGCATCAAATGTAGAGCAAACTAAAGCTCAGGCTCGCGGTAAAGAAGATGAAGTTCTAGCGACACGTGCACAAGCATTGAAACAGAAAGCTGACGAAAATATTGGTTTTCAAGATAGTATGCTTAAAGAGCTGCGGGATCTGTTTCGCTCAATTGCTGATAGCCAAAACCAAGCATGGCGAGCATCTGCTCCTACCGTTTAAAACCACTGCGGATTAGAGTCCCCTTCTTCTAAAGTAGGTTGGCAATTTTTAGTAAGTCAGTAATGCAAGTTACTGGCTTTTTTCATGCATTTTATTTGGCAAATTCACACCTAGACTGAAATGCCGCCTAATTTCGTTAGACGTATGTATCAACTCTTCAATAAGCGTTTTAACTCGTTAAGATTTTTGTCCTGAGTCAGCAAGAACTCTTCCTTGAGGAGATCATTGACACGCTTATCTACGCTTTGTTGCGATTATCAACCCAATAATAAAGTATCCGCCCCACGAACCCACGGGGCGACTTGTCAGTGTTTGAAGTTCCAAGGTA
>NZ_JBGONH010000081.1:0-14389 GCF_041439075.1 Vibrio sp. FF145 | reverse complement strand
TCGCAATCCGCGAAGGTGGCCGTACAGTTGGTGCTGGTGTTGTAGCTAAAATCTTCGCTTAATAGCATTTAGATTTTTGCACACTCTTCATTAGAAGAACTGCATAAGAAAAGGGAAGCTTCGGCTTCCCTTTTATTTTTCCACTTTCCACCACTTTTTTTGCTTTCCCTTAGTATAATCCCCGTTCCTTGTCGTTCTACTTTTGTTACACAACTTTTCTTCGAATGCTCTGCACAAATATATTCCGATTATTTTTCCAACACCACTTGCATACTAAAACGTGATCTGTATAATGCATCGCACTGGCTAACGCCGGTTTGTGAACCAATGAGCACTGAGGAGTAGGTCTTACCTAGTAATGTATACTCAGCTTATGTTCGCGGTTAATAAAAATAGTAAACCTTGTGTTTACTTCAAAAGTTAACTGACAATGCGTCCTAATCTTGGATGCTACGGTTTCACATAAATCAATCGGCATTCTCTCGTTCTTTCGAGCTTGAGTGGCGATATTGTTTGTGTAATTTTTAATAATTGGAGCTCTGTCTCATGCAGAACCAACGTATTCGTATCCGCCTTAAAGCGTTTGATTACAAGCTAATCGATGCTTCAACTGCGGAAATCGTTGAAACAGCAAAACGTACTGGCGCACAGGTTCGTGGTCCTATTCCACTTCCTACTCGTAAAGAGCGTTTCACTGTTCTTACCTCTCCACACGTCAACAAAGATGCACGTGATCAGTACGAAATTCGTACTCACAAGCGTTTGATCGACATCGTTGAGCCAACAGATAAAACTGTTGATGCTCTAATGCGTCTTGATCTTGCAGCTGGCGTTGATGTTCAAATCAGCCTAGGTTAAGGGAGATAAGAATAATGATTGGTCTAGTCGGACGTAAAGTGGGTATGACCCGCGTATTTACTGAAGAAGGCGTTTCTATCCCAGTAACTGTTGTTGAGGTTGAAGCGAACCGTATTTCTCAAGTTAAAACTCTTGAGACAGACGGCTACGCAGCAATCCAAGTAACTACTGGTGCTAAGAAAGCTAACCGTGTAACTAAACCTGAAGCTGGTCACTTCGCGAAAGCGGGTGTTGAAGCAGGTCGCGGTCTTTGGGAATTCCGTTTAGAAAACGGCGAAGAGTTTGAAGTTGGCGCTGAGCTAAACGTAGAACTTTTCAACGAAATTAAAAAAGTAGACGTTACTGGTACATCTAAAGGTAAAGGCTTCCAAGGCGCTATCAAGCGTTGGAACTTCTCTACTCAAGATATGACTCACGGTAACTCTTTGTCTCACCGCGCACCGGGTTCAATTGGCCAATGTCAAACTCCAGGCCGCGTGTTTAAAGGCAAGAAAATGGCAGGTCACATGGGTGCTGAGCGTGTAACGACTCAAAACCTAGAGATCGTACGTGTTGACGCTGAGCGCAATCTACTCCTTATTAAAGGTGCAGTACCAGGCTCAACAGGCGGTAACGTGATCGTAAAACCTGCTGTTAAAGCATAACGTCTAGGAGTAAGTAATGGAATTGATGGTTAAAGGTGCTGATGCACTAACTGTTTCCGAGACTACTTTCGGACGTGACTTTAACGAAGCTCTAGTACACCAAGTAGTTGTTGCGTATGCAGCAGGTGCTCGTCAAGGTACTCGTGCTCAAAAGACTCGTTCTGAAGTATCAGGCGGCGGTGCTAAGCCATGGCGCCAAAAAGGTACTGGCCGTGCACGTGCTGGTACAATTCGTAGCCCAATCTGGCGTACAGGTGGTGTTACTTTTGCTGCGAAACCACAAGATCACAGCCAAAAAGTTAACAAGAAAATGTACCGCGGTGCTATGAAAAGCATTCTTTCTGAGTTGATTCGTCAAGAGCGTCTAATCGTTGTTGATAACTTCTCTGTAGAAGCACCAAAAACAAAAGAACTTGTAGCTAAGCTTAAAGAGCTTGAGCTAAATGACGTTCTGATTGTGACTGGCGAAGTAGATGAAAATCTATTCTTAGCTGCTCGTAACCTATACAAAGTAGATGCACGTGATGTTGCTGGTGTTGATCCAGTATCACTAATCGCTTTCGACAAGGTTCTGATGACTGCTGATGCAGTTAAGCAAGTTGAGGAGATGCTAGCATGATCACTGAAGAGCGTATCTTAAAAGTTCTACGTGCTCCGCACATCTCTGAAAAAGCAACTATGGCAGCTGAGAAAGCGAACACTATCGTTTTCAAAGTAGCTAAAGATGCAACTAAGAAAGAGATCAAAGCAGCTGTAGAAAAGCTATTTGAAGTTGAAGTTAAGTCTGTAAATACTCTTGTATTAAAGGGTAAGACCAAACGTCAAGGTATGCGTGAAGGCCGTCGTTCAGACGTTAAGAAAGCCTACGTTACTTTGAAAGAAGGTCAAGATCTTGACTTCGTTGGCGGCGCGGAATAACAGGAGTAGTAAAAATGGCTATTGTTAAATGTAAGCCGACTTCCCCTGGTCGTCGTCACGTCGTTAAAGTTGTTAACGCTGACCTGCACAAGGGTAAGCCATACGCACCACTTCTAGAGAAAAACTCTAAGAACGGTGGTCGTAACAACAACGGTCGTATTACAGTACGTCACATCGGTGGTGGTCATAAACACCATTACCGTCTGGTTGACTTCAAACGTACTAAAGATGGCATCCCAGCGAAAGTTGAGCGTCTAGAATACGATCCAAACCGTAGTGCTAACATCGCTCTAGTTCTGTACGCAGACGGTGAGCGTCGTTACATCATTGCACCTAAAGGTGTTAACGCAGGCGACCAGATTCAATCTGGCGTAGATGCTGCAATCAAAGCAGGTAACACTCTGCCGATGCGCAACATCCCAGTAGGTTCTACTGTACACTGTGTTGAACTTAAGCCTGGTAAAGGTGCACAACTAGCTCGTTCGGCTGGTGCTTATGCTCAAATCATCGCTCGCGATGGTGCATACGTAACTATCCGTCTACGTTCTGGTGAAATGCGCAAAGTTCTTTCTGAAGGTCGTGCAACGATCGGTGAAGTTGGTAACTCTGAGCATATGCTACGTGAACTTGGTAAAGCTGGTGCTTCACGCTGGCGCGGCGTACGTCCAACCGTACGTGGTGTAGTAATGAACCCGGTGGATCACCCACATGGTGGTGGTGAAGGCCGCACATCTGGTGGTCGTCACCCAGTATCTCCTTGGGGCGTTCCTACTAAGGGCTTCAAGACTCGTAAGAATAAGCGCACTGACAAGTACATCGTACGTCGTCGCACTAAATAATTTATAAAGAGGAATCGCCATGCCACGTTCTCTCAAGAAAGGTCCTTTTATTGACCTACACTTGCTGAAGAAGGTAGAGAAAGCGGTGGAAAGCGGAGACAAAAAGCCTATTAAGACTTGGTCCCGTCGCTCAATGATCATCCCAACAATGATTGGTTTGACCATCGCTGTCCATAATGGTCGTCAGCACGTCCCAGTTTTCGTTACCGAAGAAATGATCGGTCACAAACTAGGCGAATTTGCACCAACTCGTACTTATCGCGGTCATGCTGCAGATAAGAAAGCTAAGAAGAAATAAGGAGTAGATGATGGAAGCTTTAGCTAAACATAACTTTGCTCGTATTTCTCCACAGAAAGCTCGCTTAGTTGCAGACCAAATTCGCGGTAAGTCGGTAGACCAGGCTCTAGAAATTCTAACTTTCAGCAACAAAAAAGCTGCTGTTTTAGTTAAGAAAGTTCTTGAGTCAGCTATCGCTAACGCGGAACATAACGAAGGTGCAGATATCGACGATCTAAATGTCGCTAAAATCTTCGTAGATGAGGGCCCTATCATGAAGCGTATTATGCCTCGTGCTAAAGGTCGTGCGGATCGTATCTTGAAGCGTTCAAGCCACATCACTATTGTTGTAGCAGATCGCTAAAGACTAGGAGAGTAAGCAATGGGTCAGAAAGTACATCCTAATGGTATTCGTCTTGGCATCGTCAAGCCTTGGAATGCTACATGGTTTGCTAATACCAACGAATTCGCTGACAACCTAGACGGCGACTTCAAGGTACGTCAGTTCCTTACCAAGGAACTACAAAAAGCATCATTATCTCGTATCGTTATCGAGCGTCCAGCGAAGAGCATCCGTGTGACTATTCACACAGCTCGTCCTGGCGTTGTTATCGGTAAGAAAGGTGAAGACGTAGAGAAGCTACGCGCAGCTGTAGCTAAAATCGCAGGTGTACCAGCGCAAATTAACATCGCTGAAGTACGTAAGCCTGAGCTAGATGGTCAGCTTGTAGCTGATAGCATCGCGTCTCAACTAGAGCGTCGTGTTATGTTCCGTCGTGCAATGAAGCGTGCGGTACAAAATGCTATGCGTCTAGGCGCTAAAGGCATCAAAGTACAAGTAGGCGGCCGTCTTGGCGGTGCTGAAATCGCACGTTCAGAGTGGTACCGTGAAGGCCGTGTGCCTCTACACACTCTACGTGCAGACATTGATTACGCAACTTCTTCGGCTCACACTCAATACGGTGTGATCGGCATTAAAGTTTGGATCTTCAAAGGTGAGATTCTAGGCGGTATGCCAGCTGCTAACGCAGTAGAGCCAAAAGGCGATAAGCCTAAGAAGCAGCGTAAAGGCCGTAAGTAAGGAGTCGAACGATGCTACAACCAAAACGTACTAAGTTCCGCAAGGTTATGACTGGTCGTAACCGTGGTCTAGCTAAAGGTACTGAAGTAAGCTTCGGCGAATTCGGTCTTAAAGCTGTTGGCCGTGGTCGCCTGACTGCACGTCAAATCGAAGCGGCACGTCGTGCTATGACACGTCACATTAAGCGTCAAGGTCAAATCTGGATCCGTGTGTTCCCAGACAAACCGATTACTGAAAAGCCTCTTGAAGTTCGTCAAGGTAAAGGTAAAGGTTCAGTTGCGTACTGGGTTGCTCAAATCCAACCAGGCAAAGTTATGTACGAGATGAATGGCGTACCTGAAGAGTTGGCACGTGAAGCGTTCCGCCTAGCGGCACGTAAACTGCCTGTTAAAACTACTTTTGTAACTAAGCAGGTGATGTGATGAAAGCACAAGATCTACGCGAAAAGAACGTTGAAGAGCTTAACGCTGAGCTATTGAATTTGCTACGTGAACAGTTCAACTTGCGCATGCAAGCTGCAACTGGTCAACTACAGCAAACTCATACTCTAAAAGCTGTACGCCGTGACATCGCACGTGTGAAAACTGTTTTGACTGAAAAGGCAGGCGCATAATGAGCGAAACTAACCGCATCCAGCAAGGCCGTGTAGTAAGTGACAAGATGGACAAGTCTATCGTTGTTGCTATTGAGCGTACTGTAAAACACCCGATTTACGGTAAGTTCATCAAACGCACGACTAAAGTACACGCACACGACGAAGACAACACTTGTGGCCTAGGCGACAAAGTTGAAATCGCTGAGTGTCGTCCTCTGTCTAAGACTAAGTCTTGGACATTGGTTAAAGTTCTAGAAAAAGCGAAGATTTAATCTTTGTAATTCTATAACTTATAAGCGGCTCCAAATAATTTTTTGGAGCCGCTTGTTTTTTGTCTACCCAATTTAAAAAAAGGGTGGTACAATTCGCGTCCCTTTTAAAGAGGCAGCCCGACCCGAGAGGGTCTAGTTTTAATATTTAGCGGAGCACTAACAATGATCCAGATGCAAAGTACACTTGACGCAGCAGATAACTCTGGCGCGCGCAAGGTAATGTGTATTAAGGTTCTGGGTGGCTCTCACCGCCGTTATGCACATATCGGTGACGTCATCAAGGTTACAGTGAAGGAAGCGATTCCTCGCGGTAAAGTAAAGAAAGGTGATGTTCTGAAGGCGGTAGTAGTGCGCACCCGTAAAGGCGTTCGTCGCCCAGACGGTTCTGTCATTCGCTTCGACAGTAATGCTTGTGTATTGTTAAATGACACTACTGAGCAACCAGTCGGCACACGTATCTTTGGTCCTGTGACTCGTGAACTTCGTAACGCGAAATTCATGAAGATTGTATCACTTGCACCTGAAGTTCTGTAAGGAGCGGCAACATGGCAGCTAAAATCCGTCGTAATGACGAAGTAATCATTCTTGCTGGTAAAGATAAAGGCAAGAAAGGTAAAGTAACTAAGGTTCTGACAACTGGTAAAGTTGTTGTTGAAGGCATCAATCTTGTTAAAAAACACCAAAAGCCGGTTCCGGCTCTAGGTCAACAAGGTGGCATCGTTGAACAAGAAGCAGCTATTGATGCTTCTAACGTTGCAGTCTTTAACGCGGCTACTGGTAAAGCAGACCGTATCGGTTTCCGTATCGAAGATGGCAAGAAAGTTCGTTTCTTCAAATCTAACGGCGAAACTGTTTCTAACTAATTAGAAGTAATTTGGAGTTCTACTATGGCGAAACTGCATGATTACTACAAGTCGTCTGTAGTCGCTGAGCTTACCAAAGAGTTCAGCTACACAAGCGTCATGCAAGTCCCTAGGATTGAGAAAATCACCCTAAACATGGGCGTTGGTGAAGCAATCAACGATAAGAAACTGCTAGAAAACGCAGCATCTGATATGGCAACGATCTCTGGTCAAAAGCCTCTTATCACGAAAGCGCGTAAATCTGTAGCTGGTTTCAAAATTCGTGAAGGCTACCCAATTGGTTGTAAAGTAACCTTGCGTGGTGAGCGCATGTGGGAATTTTTAGAGCGTTTAATCTCTATCGCACTTCCACGTGTACGTGATTTCCGTGGTGTTAGCGCTAAGTCTTTTGACGGACGCGGTAACTACAGCATGGGCGTTCGCGAGCAAATCATCTTTCCGGAAATCGACTACGATAAAGTCGATCGTGTCCGCGGTCTTGATATTACTATCACGACATCTGCGGGATCCGATGAGGAAGGCCGAGCTCTGCTGGCTGCCTTTAACTTCCCATTCCGTAAGTAAGGGTAGGGTTACTGTTATGGCTAAACAATCAATGAAAGCACGTGAAGCTAAACGTGCAAAACTAGTAGTTAAGTTCGCTGAAAAGCGTTCTGCGCTAAAAGTTATCATTAGCGATGTAAACGCATCTGAAGAAGATCGTTGGAATGCGGTTCTTAAACTGCAATCTCTTCCACGTGATTCAAGTGCATCACGTCAGCGCAACCGTTGCAACCAAACTGGTCGTCCACACGGTTACCTACGTAAATTCGGTCTAAGCCGTATTAAGGTTCGCGAAGCTTGCATGAAAGGCGAGATTCCGGGTCTTCGTAAGGCTAGCTGGTAATTGCCACTTAATCATTTGGAGTAAATCTTATGAGCATGCAAGATCCGATTTCGGATATGCTGACCCGCGTTCGTAACGGTCAGGCAGCAAATAAAGTTGCTGTAAAAATGCCTTCTTCAAAGCTTAAAGTTGCAATTGCTGCATTACTTAAAGCTGAAGGTTACATCGTAGACTTCGCTGTTGACAGCGAAGCAAAACCTGAGCTAGAAGTTACTCTTAAGTACTTCCAAGCTAAACCTGTAATCGAGCAAATCAAGCGCGTATCACGTCCTGGTCTAAGAGTTTATAAAAATAAAGACTCTTTACCTACAGTGATGGGTGGTCTTGGTATTGCAGTTGTTTCTACTTCCAAGGGTCTGATGTCTGACCGTGCTGCTCGTAAAGCAGGTCTTGGCGGTGAAATCATCTGTTACGTAGCTTAAGGAGTAGATTATGTCTCGTGTTGCTAAAGCACCTGTCGCTATTCCAGCTGGCGTAGAGGTGAAACTAAACGGCCAAGAAGTTACTGTAAAAGGTAGCAAAGGTGAGCTTACTCGCGTTCTTAACAGCGCCGTAGTTATTGCACAGGAAGAAAACAACCTAACTTTCGGTCCGAAAGAAGGTGTTACTAACGCATGGGCACAAGCTGGTACAGCTCGCGCTCTAGTTAATAACATGGTTGTGGGTGTTACTGAGGGCTTCACTAAGAAGCTAACTCTTAAGGGTGTTGGTTACCGTGCTGCTATGAAAGGCAACGCTGTAGGTCTAACTCTTGGTTTTTCTCACCCAGTAGAGCACGCTCTACCTGAAGGTATTAAAGCTGAGTGCCCTAGCCAAACTGAGATCGTTATTACTGGTTGCGATAAGCAAGTAGTAGGTCAAGTTGCGGCTGACATTCGTTCTTACCGTGCTCCTGAGCCTTACAAAGGCAAAGGTGTTCGTTACGCAGATGAAAATGTGCGTACTAAAGAAGCTAAGAAGAAGTAAGGTATCACTATGGATAAGAAAGCATCTCGCATCCGTCGTGCTACACGTGCACGTCGTAAGATTGCAGAACTTGGTGCAACTCGCCTGGTAGTACATCGTACTCCTCGCCATGTTTACGCTCAAGTTATCTCGGCAAACGGCTCTGAGGTTATCGCAGCTGCTTCTACTGTAGAAAAAGCGATCCGTGAGCAAGTTAAGAACACTGGTAACGTCGATGCAGCTAAAGCAGTTGGTAAAGCTGTTGCTGAGCGCGCTCTTGAAAAAGGCGTAGCTTCAGTTGCATTTGACCGTTCTGGTTTCCAATACCACGGTCGAGTAGCGGCGCTAGCAGAATCTGCTCGCGAAGCTGGTCTGAAATTCTAAGGTAGGGTTGGAAGATGGCTAAAGAACAACAACAAGCTAATGATTTGCAAGAAAAGCTGATCGCTGTTAACCGTGTATCTAAGACGGTTAAAGGTGGTCGAATCATGAGCTTCACTGCACTAACAGTAGTTGGTGACGGTAATGGTCGCGTAGGTTTCGGTTACGGCAAAGCTCGTGAAGTACCTGCAGCGATTCAAAAAGCAATGGAAAAAGCGCGTCGTAACATGGTTACTGTTGCGCTTAACGAAGGCACTCTTCACCACCCGGTGAAAGGTCGTCATTCGGGCTCTAAAGTTTACATGCAGCCAGCTGCTGAAGGTACAGGTGTTATTGCCGGTGGTGCAATGCGTGCCGTACTTGAAGTTGCAGGCGTACATAACGTTCTTTCTAAAGCATACGGTTCAACGAACCCAATCAACGTTGTTCGCGCAACGATTGGTGCTCTAGTAGACGTTAAGTCACCAGAAATGGTTGCTGCTAAACGTGGTCTAACTGTTGAATCTATTTCGGAGTAAGCACACGATGGCAACTATTAAAGTAACTCAAACTAAAAGCTCAATTGGTCGCCTACCTAAGCACAAAGCGTGTCTTAAAGGTCTAGGTCTTCGTCGCATCAACCATACAGTAGAACTTGAAGATACTCCGTGCGTACGCGGTATGATCAACAAGGTTTACTACATGGTTAAGATTGAGGAGTAATCAGAATGCGTTTGAATACTCTATCACCGGCTGCTGGCTCTAAACCTTCTAAGAAGCGTGTAGGTCGTGGTATCGGTTCTGGCCTTGGTAAAACAGGTGGCCGCGGTCACAAAGGTCAAAAGTCACGTTCTGGCGGCTCTGTTCGTCCAGGTTTTGAAGGCGGTCAAATGCCTCTAAAACAACGTCTACCTAAATTCGGTTTCACTTCTCGTAAGAGCCTAGTGTCTGCTGAAGTTCGTCTAGCTGAGCTAGCGAAAGTAACAGGTGACGTAGTTGATCTTAACAGCCTTAAAGCTGCTAACGTTATCACTAAGAACATCGAGTTTGTTAAGATCGTTCTTTCTGGTGACCTAAGCAAAGCTGTGACTGTTAAAGGTCTACGCGTGACTAAAGGCGCTAAAGCTGCAATCGAAGCTGCAGGCGGTAAAATCGAGGAATAATCTCGAGGAACGAGGTACAGATGGCTAAGAAACCAGGAAAAGATTTTCGTAGTGCTCAGAGCGGCTTAAGTGAACTAAAGTCGCGCTTATTATTCGTAATTGGTGCACTTTTAGTATTCCGAGCCGGCTCTTTTGTGCCGATCCCTGGTATTGACGCAGCTGTACTTGCCGATTTGTTCGATCAGCAAAAAGGTACCATCGTAGAAATGTTTAACATGTTCTCCGGTGGTGCTCTTGAGCGTGCATCTATATTAGCATTGGGTATCATGCCGTACATTTCGGCATCGATCGTAGTCCAATTGCTAACTGTAGTTCATCCAGCGTTAGCGGAACTCAAAAAAGAGGGTGAAGCAGGCCGTCGTAAGATAAGCCAATATACACGCTACGGCACGCTTGTACTTGCAACATTCCAAGCTATTGGTATCGCAACAGGCTTACCAAACATGGTCGACAATCTGGTTGTTATCAACCAAACCATGTTTACGCTTATTGCTACCGTGAGTTTAGTAACTGGTACCATGTTTTTGATGTGGTTAGGTGAACAAATCACTGAGCGAGGAATCGGTAATGGTATTTCCATTCTGATTTTTGCAGGTATTGTTGCTGGATTGCCTTCTGCAATCGGTCAAACAATCGAGCAAGCGCGTCAAGGTGAATTGCATGTGCTTCTTCTGTTGTTTATCGCGGTATTGTCTTTTGCTGTAATTTACTTCGTAGTTTTCATGGAACGTGGTCAACGTCGTATCGTCGTTAACTATGCGAAGCGTCAACAAGGTCGTAAAGTTTTTGCAGCTCAAAGCTCTCACTTGCCTCTTAAGATTAATATGGCAGGTGTTATTCCAGCGATTTTTGCATCAAGTATTATTTTGTTCCCAGGAACATTAGCACAATGGTTTGGTCAAAATGGTGAAAGCAGCGCGTTCGGTTGGTTAACTGACGTGTCATTAGCTCTTAGCCCTGGTCAACCTTTGTATGTAATGCTTTATGCAGCAGCTATAATCTTCTTCTGTTTCTTCTATACAGCGTTGGTGTTTAACCCGCGTGAAACAGCTGATAATTTGAAGAAGTCTGGTGCATTCGTACCCGGTATCCGCCCAGGTGAGCAGACAGCGAAATATATCGATAAAGTGATGACTAGGCTAACCCTTGCGGGCGCTCTATACATTACTTTTATATGTCTGATTCCTGAATTCATGATGGTCGCGTGGAACGTTCGTTTCTACTTCGGCGGCACATCACTACTAATCGTAGTGGTAGTTATCATGGATTTCATGGCACAGGTACAGACTCATCTGATGTCACAACAGTATGATTCTGTGTTAAAGAAAGCGAATCTGAAAGGTTACGGCCGTTAATTCGGTAGTAATTATTTCGATTCCATTTACGGAGTTTAGCAATGAAAGTTCGTGCTTCCGTTAAAAAAATCTGCCGTAACTGTAAAGTTATCAAGCGTAACGGTGTCGTTCGCGTGATTTGCAGTGAGCCAAAGCATAAGCAACGCCAAGGCTAATCAGCAGAAATTTTTACTTGAAATACTAGGTAGAGTCGAGTATATTCCTCGGCCTACCTTTTGCGTGCAAAAGAAGTAGTATGCCGCAGCGTATCCATAACGGGCTTTGCTGCGGATAATTCTTTTATGAACCCCCTTAGGAGTGAATAATGGCCCGTATAGCCGGCATTAACATTCCTGATCATAAGCATTCTGTAATTGCACTTACTGCAATCTACGGTATTGGCAAAACTCGCTCTCAAGCTATTCTAGCTGAAGTGGGTATTGCTGAAGATGCTAAGATCAGTGAACTAACTGAAGAGCAGATCGATCAACTGCGTGATGGTGTAGCTAAATACACTGTAGAAGGTGATCTACGTCGTGAAGTATCGATGAACATCAAGCGTCTTATGGACCTTGGCTGTTACCGCGGTCTTCGTCATCGTCGCAGTCTACCACTACGTGGACAGCGTACTAAAACCAACGCTCGCACCCGTAAGGGTCCGCGCAAGCCGATCAAGAAATAGTCGGATAAGGTAGAGTACAATGGCAAAACAACCAACTCGCGCGCGTAAGCGCGTACGCAAGCAAGTAGCTGATGGCGTAGCGCACATTCATGCTTCTTTCAACAACACAATCGTAACTATCACTGACCGTCAAGGCAACGCTCTTGCATGGGCTACAGCAGGTGGTTCAGGTTTCCGTGGTTCTCGTAAATCTACTCCGTTCGCAGCACAAGTTGCAGCTGAGCGTTGTGGTGAAATGGCTAAAGAATATGGCCTAAAGAACTTGGAAGTTATGGTTAAGGGTCCAGGTCCAGGTCGCGAATCTACTGTTCGTGCACTGAACGCTGCTGGTTTCCGTATCACTAACATTGTTGATGCGACACCAATCCCTCATAACGGTTGTCGTCCACCTAAGAAACGTCGCGTTTAAGTTTCGTTTCTAGGAATATTGGAGAAAGATCATGGCAAGATATTTGGGTCCTAAGCTGAAGCTTAGCCGTCGCGAAGGTACTGACTTATTCCTTAAGTCTGGTGTCCGTGCGATCGATACCAAGTGTAAAATTGATAACGCACCAGGTGTACACGGCGCTCGTCGCGGTCGTCTATCTGAGTATGGCGTTCAGCTTCGTGAGAAGCAAAAAGTTCGTCGTATTTACGGCGTTCTAGAAAAACAATTCCGCAACTACTACAAAGAAGCTGCACGTCTTAAAGGCAACACAGGTGCAAACCTGCTTCAGCTTCTTGAAGGTCGTCTTGATAACGTAGTTTACCGTATGGGCTTTGGCGCTACTCGTGCTGAATCTCGTCAACTAGTTAGCCACAAGTCTATTCTAGTTAACGGTAAAGTTGTAAACGTTCCTTCTTTCAAAGTAGCGGCAAACGACGTTGTTTCTATCCGCGAGAAAGCTAAACAGCAATCTCGTATTAAAGCGGCTCTAGAAGTTGCTGAACAACGTGAAAAGCCAACTTGGATTGAAGTAGATGCTGGCAAAATGGAAGGTACATTCAAGCGTATGCCTGAGCGTTCTGACCTATCAGCTGACATCAATGAACACTTGATCGTCGAACTTTACTCTAAGTAAGGTTAAAAAAAGAGAGGACACAATGCAGGGTTCTGTAACAGAATTTCTTAAGCCGCGTCTTGTTGACATTGAACAGATCAATACGACACACGCGAAAGTAACTCTTGAGCCATTAGAGCGCGGTTTCGGCCATACTCTAGGTAATGCTCTTCGCCGCATTCTTCTATCTTCTATGCCGGGTTGTGCCGTAACAGAAGTTGAAATCGAAGGTGTGCTACACGAATACAGCACTAAAGAAGGCGTTCAGGAAGATATCCTGGAAATCCTTCTAAACCTTAAAGGTTTAGCTGTACGCGTTGCTGAAGGCAAAGATGAAGTGTTTATTACACTGAACAAATCAGGCTCAGGCCCTGTTGTTGCAGGTGACATCACCCACGATGGTGATGTAGAGATCGCTAACCCTGAGCACGTAATTTGTCACCTAACGGATGACAACGCTGAGATCGCTATGCGTATCAAAGTAGAACGTGGTCGTGGTTACGTTCCAGCTTCAGCTCGTATCCATACTGAAGAAGATGAGCGTCCAATCGGTCGTCTACTTGTTGACGCTACTTACAGCCCGGTCGATAAAATCGCCTATGCTGTTGAAGCGGCACGTGTAGAACAACGTACTGACTTAGACAAGCTTGTTATCGATATGGAAACGAACGGTACTCTAGAACCTGAGGAAGCAATCCGTCGTGCAGCTACTATTTTAGCTGAACAACTGGATGCGTTCGTAGATCTTCGTGATGTACGTGTACCTGAGGAGAAGGAAGAGAAGCCAGAATTCGATCCTATCCTACTACGTCCTGTAGACGATCTTGAACTAACAGTTCGCTCTGCTAACTGTTTGAAAGCAGAAGCGATTCACTACATCGGTGATCTTGTACAGCGCACTGAGGTTGAGCTACTTAAAACGCCAAACCTTGGTAAGAAATCTCTTACAGAGATTAAAGATGTGCTTGCTTCACGTGGTCTTTCTCTAGGCATGCGCCTAGAAAACTGGCCACCAGCGTCAATCGCTGAAGATTAATCGAAAAGTTAGAAGGATTAGGTCATGCGCCATCGTAAAAGTGGTCGTCAACTCAACCGCAACAGCAGTCATCGCAAAGCGATGTTCAGCAACATGGCTAGCTCTCTTGTTCGTCACGAAGTTATTAAAACTACCGTGCCTAAAGCAAAAGAACTACGTCGCGTAATTGAGCCATTGATTACCCTAGCTAAGACAGACAGTGTTGCTAACCGTCGTCTTGCATTTGCTCGCACTCGTGATAACGAAGTTGTGGCAAAACTATTTAATGAACTAGGCCCGCGTTTCGCGGCTCGCCAAGGTGGTTACACTCGCATTCTTAAATGTGGTTTCCGTACTGGTGATAAAGCTCCAATGGCTTACATTGAGCTTGTAGACCGCCCAGCTGCTGAAGAAGCTGCTGAGTAATCTATACTAGATTCTTAATACAAAAGCCGAGCATTAGCTCGGCTTTTTTGTATCTGTAGAATTAGGAGACCCACATAAGAATTGCACCACGATATTTGGCACTTTTCTTTACCTTCTCTGCTCCATTTCTTAATAATATCTCGTATCTCGTATCTCGTATCTCGTATCTCGTATCTCGTATCTCGTATCTC
>NZ_JBGONH010000080.1:0-15037 GCF_041439075.1 Vibrio sp. FF145 | reverse complement strand
TGATATTCATCAACGAGTGCCCACACAGATTGATAGGTTTAAATTGTTAAAGAGCGCTAGCGTTTTGTGACTCACATCTCAGTCGCTAGGGGTGCGTACTATACCTGCACCACTTAGAGAGTCAAGGGTTATTTTCAAACTCTTATTCTCTACCGATTTCGCTGCGTGACTTTCGTCTCACTCCTTGTCGGTGAGGCGGCATTATAGAGAGTTCGATATAGAGCACAAGAGCTTTTTAAAATAAAAGTTTTGTTCGCCTAAAAAGCCACCACATCCGCATTTTTCGAATAAAAACTAAACATTTGAGACGTATCACAGCAATACATTGGCAAAATGGAAGCCATGAACGTAAGATTCATGTGTCTATTTTGTTAATGGTAGATGCGTATATTTCGTTTATTAATATGTAGTATTCCGATATGAACTCAAAAAAATCGATGTTGTTAATTGTCGCGCTAGCTGTATTGGGCGGCATTGTTTTCTCTCAGGTAGATATATCGCCTGCAATTACCTTTATCCTTGGTGTCTTGGCTTCCGCTTTTGTTGTTAATTTTTCAAGCACCTACTCAAAATCAGAGTCAGAACCTAAGGCTTCAACAAAAACACTTTATGTGGGTAACCTTCCATACAAAGCGAATGAATCACATGTACGTGAATTGTTCTCTGAATATGGTGAAGTATTTGCTGTACGTTTAATGAAAGACAAGCGTACTGGTAAAAGAAGAGGTTTTGGATTTGTTGTTATGGCAAGTAATGATGTGAATCATGCTATTTCAGAGCTTAACGATAAAGATTACATGCAACGTACTTTAAAAGTACGCGTTGCAAACGATCCTAAACATCCAGAAACGGACGAAGCTGAGCTGAGCTAAACCCTAACTGCTTCAGCATACTATTTAGTGCACTTTCTTTTTTAGGAAGTGCACTACAAAAAGCCTCACGCACTCCCCCTTCTTCAGTACTGCTCTCTAAATCCAATAAATCTTGAACCCGCTTAGCAATAGCCTTACCTGAATCAATCAACATCACGTTTTTACCTAGCACTTGCTGAATCTCTGATTTGATCAGTGGGAAATGAGTACACCCTAAAACAGCCACATCAATTGTGTTGATCATTGGTTGAAGGATTTGCTGCAGCTCTTCAAGGTTAATCGCCTCTCCTCGGAGTTTATCTTCGGCCATATCCACCAGCTGAGTAGAACCTAAAAGCTCAACTCTTTTATTACTAGAGAAGTTTTTGATGAGCTCGTGTGTGTATTCACGAGTAATCGTTGCGGGTGTTGCAATAAGACCAACGGCTTTATTGGCAAGTAGCGATGCTGGCTTGATTGCCGGAACAACCCCGACAATAGGGATTGGGTTATTAGCCCTTAGTGTAGGTAACACAATTGTACTTGCTGTATTGCAGGCTATCACCACAATATCAATAGCGTGGCTAGCCACAAAACTGGCGACGATGCTTTGAACTCTGTGGATAAGGACTTGCTGGTCGAGCTCACCGTATGGGTAAGCCTCATTATCGAATACATAAGTATAGTTATGATTCGGTAGTAAGTGGCTTATCTCTTTATATACGGACAGACCGCCAACTCCAGAATCAAAGATCAATATGTTTTTTTGTATGCTTTCCGACACAACCATTACCTGTAATAAGTTCCGTTGCAATGATACCCCTTCACTTAGTTTTCGCCAATCATCACTCTACATAATGCAGGCTCGGTAGCGTTGATGCACAAAGCGCTCACCCTGCTCTACATTTTCCAGCTCTATCTTAAGCCTTCCTTTAAAGCATGGCGCTGACGTTACTAAAGTATGGAACTCACCATCTTCGCCGCATGGGTCGACGTGACTCGGTAAACTGTCGATTAGCTCAAACGTGTATTCTTTCCCGCAATAGCTCATGTCTAATGCATCGGTATCGACCGTGACGAGAAAGGTTTCGATTCCTCTGTCTATTATTTCACTCGCAAGTACCTGACTACTCCCTCCCATTAGGGGAAACACACACTCCCAACCAGCTGGTTCTATATAACTTCTTCGGTAATCGGCAATGCCATTACAGAACATATCTCCAAACGCGACCGCATCGATTGATAAGCTAGAATCTTTAAGTGCCGAGACAATCGTACTTTGGTAAACCTCATTACTTGGGAAGACTTCCGGTAGCTCAATCATGATTAATGGTAAACCGACCAATCGAGCTTGCATTGCAACTACCTCAATAGGAGTGACCTGGAAAGGAACTTCATCTCCAACATACGTAGTATACAGAGCAACAACTTCATACTCGGTGCTTTCAAGTAGGCGCTCTAACGTTAACGTAGAGTCTTTACCTGACGACCAACTCATGACGACTTTCTTTTTCATTGATATATCCAATAAGAAAAAACCGCCCGAAGGCGGTTTGCATACCAGTTAGAACTGGTATGAAGCATTTAGGTAGTATGCTTGATCTTGCGTTTCATACTTATCCACCGTTTGGTATTGAGTATTAAACAAGTTTTCAACTTTAGCTCGTAGTTTCCATTGTTCGGTCAACTGGTAAGCTAGTGTAAAGTTCACGAGGCTATACGGTTCAAGTTCCACCGTATTTTTTGCATCGTCATAGCGTTTACCTTGATACTGATAGCTCAAATCACCACGCCAGTCATTGTGTTCATAGCTGACCAACCATTTCGCTGCAAAGTTTGCTCTACGAGACAGCTCTTTATCTTGAATGTCTTCTGGTTGACCATAACCAGCAACATTGATTTTGTTGTTATGGTCTAGGAAGTCTAGCGACACTGAGTGTGAAATCACGCCAGTCTCAAACTGCGAGCTTACTTCAATACCACGTATTGTCGCATCAGAATTCTTTAAAGCTTCACCTTTTGACTGATAACTTACCAAATTAGTAATTTTGTTTGAATAACCTACAACGCGTATATCTGATACGTCAGAGAAGAACTCAAATCCAGCCTCAAAACTCAAAGACTCTTCTGGTTTCAAGTCACTCTTACCATAGCCAGGCCAGAATAAGTCATTGTATGTCGGAGCTCGAAAGGCAGTACCACCAGACGCAATCAAACGCCAATTCTGATTAACAAGATAACCAGTTCCTAGCTGCCATGTCGACTTTCCGCCATAGACTTCGTTGTCATCATGACGAACACTTGCTTCAATTTGCAGACCTGAATTGTCATAGAAAGCCGAAGCGAATACTGCATTATTCTTACGACTAGTACCGTCATATTTCTGGTAACTATTGCTGCTCCAAATTTTGGAATCAGCCACGGTGTCTTTAGTTAGGTCAACGCCTGCATTAAGTACAAAGATCTCAGATAACTGATAAGAGTTCAGCCAGTTAAGAGCATGGCGATCAGTGATTAAGTGGCTACCCGGAACTTGACCGCCTTTATTGTTACTATCGTCGCGGTTAGTTGATACAGACAAAGATGAACGATACTTCTCACCATTATATGCAACAAGCGCTGCGTAGTTGAAAAGAATAGATTCTTGCTCATCAGCTGATAGCTTACCTGTTGAAAAGTCCTTATAACTTTCATATTCAGTCACGCCTTTATGATAGAAGCCCATCACTTTAGCAGACCACTCAGGTGAAAAGTTTGTCCCAACCTCAAGCGTTAAGTCTTGACGGCTATAGCCATCTTCATCAGGTTGAGCCAGGCCAGTGCCTACGACATCAAAACCATCTGACGCTTCAGTGTTTACAGACATATTGATCCAAGAGTTCTGACCAACTTTAGAGCTCACACCAGCTGCGCCTTGGCGATAGTTATCAGTACCAGCACCAACTTGAACAGTACCAGAGTCAACATCAGCCCCTGATGAAGTAATAATGTTAATTACACCACCTATTGCATCAGCACCATATACCGCAGCACGAGCACCTTTTACTAACTCGATACGTTCAACGCCGCTTAGAGGAATAGCTGAGAAGTTCGCACTACCAGTTGTCGCACTACCAATTCTCACCCCGTTATAGAGGACAATGCTTTGATTCGATGAGGTACCGCGAACAAAGACTGAACTGTTTTGTCCACGTCCGCCATTTTGCGTTACTTGCACACCAGGTAATAATGCTAAAGCTTCCGTTAGAGATTTGATTTGCAGGTTATCAATTTGCTCTTTAGTCACAATATCGACAGTTGCTGTAACTTGACCCACAGACTGCTCAAAACGGTTAGCCGTAACGACCATGGTTTCGTCAGCAGATGCTTCTTGTGCGTGTAAATTGGAGATAGGTGAAAGCAGCGATGCTATAGCAACCGCTAAAAGGGATTTGTTCATGTTGTGATCCTAAATCGCGTAAAGTCCTACCAAACCACATTGTATGGCTTAGCCGCTGGCAGGTATTCGGACTTAAGAGCACAACCTTTCGGTTACCTAATATTCGACTTCCCACAAAATGCTATTTGCAGTGTCTATGAATACTCGTTCTCTTTTACCGCTGCGCGTCAGTTCTGGATTTTCACCAGATTCCCTCTTCAGCCATCTATACATCCACATGGCACCAGCTTGCCGGAAATAGTATTGACCTATGAATCATTTGTCTAGTCTAAGATAGTTATAAGCTATAGTTTTCGTCGTCTATTTAGACTGAATGGCTCTCAACACTGGACAAGCGCCTGTGATTGAATAAAATCTGCGCTCTTGATTTAAAAGCACGATAGCAAAAGGCATAACAATGGCGAATTTAGAAGTAAACCCGCAACGCTACCAAGAACAACTGGCAGAAAAGACTGAGCGTCTTACTGAAATGTTCTCAGAATATAATGTGCCTGAGCTGGAAGTGTATGAATCTCCAGAACAACACTACCGCATGCGTGCAGAGTTCCGCGTGTGGCATGAAGGTGACGATATGTATTACGTCATGTTCAATCAAGAGACCAAAGAAAAATACCGCGTAGACCAGTTCCCAGCGGCTAGCCGCCTGATCAACGACCTAATGCCTCTATTAACGGATGCAATGAAGGACAACCACTCTCTACGCCACAAACTATTCCAAGTAGACTTCCTTTCTACATTAAGCGGCGAGATTTTGGTGTCACTGCTTTACCATCGCCAATTAGGTGAACAGTGGATTCAAGATGCTAAAGCACTTAAGCAGCAATTAAACGATGAAGGTTTTAACCTAAACCTGATTGGTCGTGCGCGTAAGATGAAAATTGTACTGGATCGCGACTATGTAATTGAAAAGCTAGACGTGAATGGTGATAGCTACATCTACCAACAAGTAGAGAACAGCTTTACTCAACCAAACGGCAAAGTAGCAGAGAAAATGCTGGAATGGGCTGTCGACTGTACTCAGGACAGCAAAGGCGACTTGCTTGAGCTTTACTGTGGTAACGGTAACTTCTCATTAGCGCTAGCACAAAACTTCGAGCGTGTACTGGCAACTGAACTGGCGAAACCGTCAGTAGAATCTGCGCAATACAACATCGCGGCGAACAACATTGAAAATGTTCAGATCATCCGAATGTCTGCAGAAGATTTTACCGTAGCAATGGAAGGCAAGCGTGAATTCCGTCGTCTACAGCAAGCGAACATCGATCTTAAGAGCTACAACTGCAACACTATCTTTGTTGATCCACCGCGTTCAGGTATGGATGTCGATACTTGTAAGATGGTTCAAGGCTACGAGCGTATCATGTACATCTCTTGTAACCCTGAGACATTGAAAGAGAACCTAGACATTCTAAGCGAAACACACGACATAACTCGTTTTGCTCTATTTGACCAGTTCCCTTATACGCACCACATGGAAGCCGGTGTATTCCTAGAGCGTAAAGCGTAAGCCTAGCTCTCTAGGTCGAAGTCGAAGCAGCAGATACAAAAAAACGAGCCAATTGGCTCGTTTTTTTTATTTATAGATTGATTTAAGCGGTTTTACCGATAAAGCCTAGCTTCTTACCTACCCAAGCGAGCAGTAGCATCGCAACGATAATCGCAAAGAAGTTTGACCCGGCATCAGGGTGTTGTGCTTTCACAAAAGCCGAGTGGCCAAATGCACCTACAAAGAAACAAGCTAAACCCACTAACGGAATATCTTCAGATACTGGATTTGTTAGGTATTCTTGGTATAGCGCTTGTACAGCCAACACTAAAGCAATCAGCGGGAAAATAGAGAAGCCCACTTCGCTCATTGTTACCCAAGATAGCAGTGCATCACCACACACACCTGCTACAACAGCAAGTACGAGTGTCTTTCTTTCAGAACCACGGTTTACAGTATTATTTTCATTCGACATTATTCAATCCCGCCTTTTAATCGGTTACGTTCACGTTCTTTACGATACCAAAAAGCCCCTTTGGCCATCATTCGCAATTGCATGATCAAACGCTCAGCCAATTCATCTCGCTGACGTCGATCTAAATCTAATGCTTCTGCCCCTGAGTTAAAAACCAAGATGACGGAGGCTTCCGCTTGAGTAAAAGCTTCGTCTCTTGTCATGCCAGTCGTTATCAAATATTCGGTTAACTCAGCAGAGAAGTGCTGTATCTCACGAGCTACCGCTGCACGAAACTCAAATGAAGTTCCTGAGCGCTCTCGCAATAACAGTCTGAATACGTTAGGGCTGCTTTCAATGAATTCCATAAAGGTTTCAACCGATGTGCGAATCACACTGCCTTCTTTTACTATGCGTTGCCTAGCTTGACGCATCAACTGACGCAACAATAAGCCACCTTCATCGACCATGGTTAAGCCAAGCTCATCCATGTCTTTGAAATGGCGATAAAAGGAAGTCGGAGCTATTCCAGCCTCACGAGCGACTTCTCTCAAGCTTAGATTAGAAAAACTACGATCGGCACTGAGTTGGCTAAATGCCGCATCGACTAAGCTACGACGAGTCTTTTCTTTTTGCTGTGCGCGAATGCCCATTGGTTTCATACTTTATCAACATCTTCTTTTACAGCCTAAACAGGCATGTCTAATACTCTATTCAATATAACGCGAATCACTTACTTATATAAGGCACTCTGGTTATATAAGACACTAAACACACCTCTTTGTTCACGTATCGAAGTAAATACGTTCAAAGAAAACATTTCAATATCCGCACCGTCATTTGGAGACATACGACATACCAAATATTATTTTTTCAGTAGCATGACGTGATCTCACCGACTCTCTGATGCCCTTTTCATGTACCCAAGAACAGAATCAGTTAAAATCTCGCTAAAGCAATGTTAATCAAATATAACAAGGAAGATATCTATGTCGCACTCCAACCACTTTGATGTAATCGTAATTGGTAGTGGCCCCGGAGGAGAAGGGGCAGCGATGGGATTAACCAAAGCCGGGTTGAACGTTGCTATCATTGAAAAAGAGAGCAGCGTTGGTGGTGGTTGTACCCACTGGGGGACTATTCCTTCCAAAGCACTGCGTCATGCCGTAAGTCGTATTATTGAATTCAACAGTAACCCTCTGTTTTGTCAGAACAATAAAAGTATCCACTCAACATTTTCCAATATTCTGGGGCATGCTAAATCGGTCATCGACAAACAGACTCGCTTGCGCCAAGGTTTCTACGATCGCAACCAATGCACGTTAGTCTTCGGTACTGCACGTTTTATCGATACCCACACGATCTCCGTAATGCAAAGCGACGGTACTGAAGAACACTACAGCGCAGACAAATTTGTTATCGCGACAGGTTCTCGTCCTTATCAGCCAGACAACGTCGACTTCATGCATGAACGTGTCTACGACAGCGATTCAATTCTTTCTCTTAAACACGATCCTCAGCACATCATCATCTATGGTGCTGGTGTTATCGGCTGTGAATATGCCTCTATATTTCGCGGTTTAGGCGTTAAAACCGATCTCATTAATACTCGCGATCGCCTGTTGTCCTTCTTAGATAACGAAACCTCAGATGCACTTTCTTACCACTTCTGGAACAGTGGTGTTGTTATTCGTAACGATGAGACCTTTGAGAAAATTGAAGGAACAGATGATGGTGTAATCATTCATCTAGAGTCAGGTAAAAAAATGCGTGCCGATTGCCTACTGTATGCCAATGGTCGAACGGGTAATACTGATAAACTGAACCTTGGTGCGGTTGGCTTAGAAGCGGACTCTCGTGGACAAGTATCAGTCAACAGCAACTACCAAACCAGTGTTGAACATGTTTACGCTGTCGGTGATGTGATTGGGTATCCTAGCCTAGCAAGTGCTGCTTATGACCAAGGTCGATTTGTGGCCCAAGCCGTGGTGAAAGGTGAAGCAGAACGACACCTTATCGAAGACATCCCAACAGGTATCTACACCATTCCTGAGATCAGCTCTGTCGGTAAAACCGAGCAAGAGCTTACTGCAGCTAAAGTACCGTATGAAGTGGGACGTTCTTCATTCAAGCACTTAGCTCGCGCTCAAATTGCAGGTAAAGATATTGGTAGCTTGAAGATACTTTTCCATCGTGAAACTAAAGAGATTTTAGGTATCCACGTGTTTGGTGAACGTGCCGCTGAAATCATTCACATTGGCCAGGCGATCATGGAACAAAAAGGCGAAGCCAACACCATCGAATACTTTGTGAATACCACCTTTAACTATCCGACGATGGCCGAGGCGTATCGCGTAGCAGCGCTTAACGGACTTAACCGTTTGTTCTAAACAAAGAACCAACAGGACTATTTGACCACCTGTAGGCCAAATACATAAACAGCAAGCCATGAGCTTGCTGTTTTATTTTTCGTTCTCTGAACTAAGCTACCTAAGCTAGGCGAGAAACTCACCTTTCTTCCACTGAGAAATAAATAAAACACCGAGACCGATGCCACGCACCGCCATAAAGCTCAACATTGCTAGCCACAGCGCATGGTTATCAAAACCTGATGCTAAGTAGAAAATTACGAAGAAACTGCAGGTCGCAACAAACATACTGTTACGCATATCTTTGCCTTTGGTTGCGCCTACGAAGATACCGTCCAGCAAGAAGCACCACATTGAAACCAGTGGCATTGCGATCAACCAAGGCAGATACACCTCAGCTTGGCTTTTTACATCTGGGATAGTGGTGATCATATTAATTAAATTAGACCCAGCGATCGCGAATACTGTGGTCAGCACCAAACAAATATTAAAGCTCCAGAAGAAAGTACCAATTAAAGACTGATTAAGCTCTTCTTTATCTTTCGCGCCTATCGCCTTACCAACCATAGCTTCCATTGCATAGGCAAAACCATCCATCCCATAAGAGATGATCATCAAGAAACTCATTAACACTGCATTGGCCGCAACAACATCATCGCCAAAGCTTGCACCTTGGAAGGTCATGAAAGTGAAAGTCGTTTGTAGGCATAGTGAACGAAGGAAGATATCGCGATTCAGTTTTACGAAACGACTCAAACCTTGACTGGTTTTCTTAAGCAGATCCCATGGCGATGGTAACTGCTTCTTCACCCAGATTCGGTAAACACAAATCAGGCCAAATGTTAAACCGGCATAATCAGCCATTACAGATGCCAATGCTGCGCCTTCCACTTGCCAGCCGAGGCCAATCACAAATACGATATCTAAAACGATGTTGGTGATATTAGTAATGATCACCATCCACATGGGTGCTTTGGCATTTTGGGTTCCGAGTAACCAACCTAACAGCACAAAGTTAGTCAACGCAGCAGGCGCACTCCATGCTCGGATAGAGAAATATTGCTGACCATAGTGTTTCACTTGGTCACTGGCACTACTCAGAGAGAAAACCGCATCCGCAACAAAGCTATGCAATAGCAAGAAGAAACCAGCAAACCCTAGCGCCATGGTCACGCCTTGCACAAAGACTAAACCAAGTTGCTTGCCATCGTTCGCCCCATAAGATTGCGCGGCCAGTCCCGTCGTCGACATTCGTAGGAAACCAAGCAACCAAAAGGTCACGCTGATCATAGTCCCACCCAAAGCGACACCACCTAAATACCAAGAATGCTCTAAGTGACCGATAACCGCAGCATCGACTAAGCCCAACAGTGGAACCGTAATATTAGAAAGAACCATCGGGATCGCGAGCAACAGCACTTTTTTGTGCATCGCCTGATTGGATAACGTTTGAAAAATAGTTTGGGGATTAAATAACTTCACGATCACCTCTTAGATTAGAGGCGATAGTTTAACCTAGTGAGTGGGCTTTCACTATGGTGTGGGGAGGCGCTTGCCTTTTATCGATAACGAATAGCTATAACGAGGCAAGTATTCAGATACCTGCCAACAGAACCGCTAGCACTACCACTTAACAAGCACTAACTGCGGCGTTAAACGCTTTTTGACCTGAGAGATTTTACAAAGAAGTCGCTGCCACAATTTCCAACGATTACACTGCTGGTCAAGTGGAGAAAACGCTTTTACCCACTGAGCCCATGGCAGCCAATTAAGGACGCTGTCTATCGGAGAAGATAAGCCATGTGCGTATTTTCCAGAACCGAGCTTTTGCCCCAGAGCACTAGAGCTTTTATCTCCAGCTAACACTAAACACGCATGTGCGTGGGTAAAATAACGGCTCAAAGACTGAATAAAGTTCGCCGTCTGTTGTTCATTGCAATCCAGCAGAGCATGTTCACACACCACCATCACTGAGGCTTGTTCTGGAATATTAAGTTCATCCAACCAGGTCAGGTCATCCACCGAGCCACACTCTAGACGGTAGCGTTCATTCTTGTGGAACAGGCGTTGTCGCCAAACTAAGTTCTCGGTTACATCTAGCTCAACCCAATGACAGCGGCCATTATCTAAACGGTAGAAACGGGTATCGAGCCCTGCTCCCACGTTAATAATCCAGGCATCTGGGTTATGAGATAAAAACTGTTGAACTTGAGAGTCACAAAGTTGAGTCAGTGTCGCGTAAAGGAGTTGTTGCTGGTCGAGTTCACCGGTAAGGCATTCAGGTGCGAGTTGGCAACGCTTGCAGGCTTGTGCTGCAATAGGGTCATAAACAAGACCGTCATCGGCTAGGCTTTCGCGGCTGCGAAACCAAAGGTGTTGAACAAGATTCGTCGGTACTTGGAATTCTTGATGTGCTGACCCGAGATCAGAAGAAGCCTTTTGATCATAGGTGTGCGACTTACGAATAAGCGGCTTCATTTGAGGTTTGGTTGGGTTTGGCATCATCATCTTCCTTGTATCTCGACAAAGAAGATGATAATGAATATCAATTACAATAACAAGTTATTGAGAGTAAATATCAATAAGCTGTTTGCACTGACTACATCCAGTCCGTGTTACGAATAATACCAACTGCAAGTCCTTCAATAGACAAGTGTTGGGATTCTAAGTCCACGTGAATTGGAGAAAACTCTTCATTTTCAGCATGCAACAAAACGGTAGAACCTTTGCGCTCTAGGCGTTTTACCGTTACATCATCGTCGACACGAGCCACGACAACTTGTCCATCACGCACGTCTTGTGTTTTATGCACGGCCAGTAAATCGCCATCCATAATACCGATGTCTTTCATACTTTCGCCATTTACGCGAAGTAAGAAGTCAGCTTGTGGCTTAAACATACCTGGGTCAACTTGGTAATGCATTTCTACATGCTCTTGAGCCAAAATAGGCTCGCCAGCGGCAACCTGACCGATTAATGGTAAACCTTGCTCTTCATTCGCTGCATCTTCAAGCAAAATACGAATACCGCGAGACGCACCCGGGATAATCTCAATCGCTTCTTTACGAGCAAGAGCTTTCAAATGTTCTTCTGCAGCATTTGCAGAGCGGAAGCCAAGTTCACGTGCGATTTCTGCACGAGTCGGTGGCATACCGCAATCTTCGATCTTACTTTTGATAAGGTCAAAAACTTGTTGCTGGCGGGGCGTTAACGGCTTCATGATTCACCTGTCTTTTTATACAGTTGACTGTGAGTATATCCAGTAACTGAACAAAAGCAAAGCAATTGGTTGTTTTTAGTTCATTTTTAGCGAATTACAAAAATAAGATCTCTAACCACACGTAACCAGCTAATACTAAACAGATAAAAACGGCAGCTGAGCCAACATCTTTCGCCATCCCAGAAAGCTCATGATGTTCGCTACCGATTCGGTCAACGACCGCTTCAATCGCGGTATTAATCAACTCGACAACCATCACCAACACGACGGCTGAAATCATTAAGATTCGCTCAACTTGGTTTACATCTAAGTAGAACGCCAACGGAATAAGCACTGCGGCCATAAAGACTTCTTGTCGAAATGCAGCCTCGTTTTTAAACGAGCTCGTGATGCCTTGCCATGAAAAGCCCGCCGCTTTGACGATACGTTTGAATCCGGTGTTTGATTTTTTGGTCATTTTTAACTCTATACTCAATCAGTCGATGAATGATTTTCCACAAACTTAACGGCAATATGACTATTTCCATTAAAAGGTTAGACCAGTTTCTGGTATTCTTGCATCGATTAAATTTACGCCTAGGCTTATCCCTATTTCACTCATAGGATTTATCCTCTCATTATAGAAATAGAGATACGCTTGAGCACATTGAAATAACTATTGAGGCAGTGAACCTATATGTCTTCTGGACAATCTTTTTCACGTTCATTAATGAAGCTACCTTTATCCCTATTGGTAAAGAGCACATCAATCCCTTCAAACCCTGTAGAGGATTTGAACATTGATTTGAGCAAACCGATTGTATACGCCTTACCGTTTCGCTCAAGTGTAGACATTCTTACATTGCAAAAACATGCACTTGAACTAGGGTTGCCTGATCCGTTGAGCAAACTTGAAATCAATGGCAAATCACTGCAACGCTACGTTTTTATCTCTTCTCGCAAAACTCTACTGCAAGACGATGATTATGTACCAAGCTCATCAATTGAAGTCTTCTCTGAACTGCTTTCACTGCATGCAGAAGACTCCGAGCTCGACGTTCAAGTTATCCCTGCCACCGTATTGTGGGGTCGAAAGCCTGGTAAAGAGAATAACCAGAAGCCTTACCTACAAGCAATGAACGGCTTAGAGAAATCGAAAGCTGTATTGCTAGCAGGTCGTGACTGTCTGGTTCGCTTTAGCCCAGTGGTATCTCTACGATACATGGCTAACTCACACGGCACCGACAGCACCATCGCGCATAAACTGGCGCGCGTGGCACGCATTCACTTCTCTCGTCAAAAGCTTGCAGCATCGGGCCCAAATCTACCAAGCCGCCAAGCTCTGTTCGACCGCCTGCTAAAGTCAGAAGCAATCAAAAAGGCGATAGAAGATGAAGCTGAATCAAAAAATATTTCCATAGAGAAAGCGAGCAAAGAAGCTCAAGACATCATGGATGAGATTGCTGCGAACTTCTCTTACTCGCTAATCAAACGCGGTGAAAAGATTCTTGGTTGGTTGTGGAATAAGTTGTACCAAGGCCTGCATATCAGCAACGCTTCAACCGTTCGTAAGCTGGCTCAAGATGGTCACGAGATCGTTTATGTACCTTGTCATCGTAGTCACATGGATTACTTACTGCTTTCTTATGTGCTTTATCATGAAGGCATGGTGCCTCCGCACATCGCAGCAGGTATCAACCTGAACTTCTTCCCTGCCGGCCCTATTTTCCGTCATGGTGGTGCGTTCTTTATTCGTCGTAGCTTCAAAGGCAACAAGTTGTACTCGACTATTTTCCGCGAATACCTAGCGGAATTATTCGCTAAAGGTTACTCGGTAGAATACTTCAGTGAAGGTGGTCGCTCTCGTACAGGTCGTCTATTGCAGGCGAAAACCGGCATGCTAGCGATGACAATCCAAGCAATGCTGCGCGGCATGAACCGTCCGGTGACTTTGGTTCCTGTATACATCGGCTATGAGCACGTAATGGAAGTGGCTACTTACGCCAAAGAGCTTCGTGGTAAGCGCAAAGAGAAAGAGAATGCGAGCCTTGTGATTCGAACTCTGCGTAAGCTGCGCAATTTTGGTAAAGGTTATGTGAACTTCGGTGAGCCAATTCAGCTTAACCAATATCTGAACGAACATGCTCCTGAGTGGACTAAAGATATCGACCCAATGGGAACCAGCAAACCACAATGGATGAACCCGGTGGTTAATGACTTGGCAACCAAAATGATGACGCACATTAACGATGCGGCAGCGACCAATGCCCTGACTCTTTGTGCAACGGCACTATTGGCTTCAAGACAGCGCGCATTGTCTCGTGACTCTTTGGTTTCTCAGATCAACTGCTACCTGTCTCTACTTAAGAATGTGCCTTATTCAGATACATTCACAGTGCCTAAAGACAGCGCTGAAGACTTAGTAAAACACGCAGAGTCATTGAACAAGTTCTTAATTGAATCAGACACTATGGGCGACATCATTTCGCTTGATCGTCACCAATCGATTCTGATGACCTACTATCGTAATAACATCATTCACTTGTTTGCATTGCCATCATTGATCGCTCAGATGACCATTCGTCAGCACGGTTTATCAATCGACGCTATTCAAGAAAATGTTGCAGCTATCTACCCATTCTTAAAGAAAGAGTTATTTTTAAGCTACGACGAAGATCAGCTTGAAAGCGTGGTTGCGAACATCATTGATGAGCTAGTCGGTCAAGGCATGCTTGTTGTGTCGAACAACCAAGTAACGATCAACCAGTCAAACAGCCAAGCACTGATGCTACTAGGCCGTACGATTTCAGAAACGCTCCAGCGCTACTCAATTGCTCTGAACCTATTGGCAGAGAATCCTGATCTAGATAAGTCAGACCTTGAGCAGAAGAGCCAAGACATCGCACAGCGACTGGGTCGCCTACAAGGTATCAACGCACCGGAGTTCTTCGATAAAGGCGTGTTTGCGTCGATGTTCGCAACTCTGAAACAGCAGCAATATCTGGATAACGATGGTAACTGTGATTTAGAAAAGACTCAGCAATTCGCTAAACTTCTCTACTCAATGCTTTACCCTGAAGTACGTTTGACGATTCAAGAGAGTATCCACCAAGCAGAATAATCTCTTGGTTAGCATTCACTTTAATCACTAGACTGAATACGATCAAAAAAGGCACCCAATGGGTAATGCCGATCGTTTAAGAAGACTTGAACGATCTTGCAGTTAGCAGATAATCCCC
>NZ_JBGONH010000079.1:0-16644 GCF_041439075.1 Vibrio sp. FF145 | reverse complement strand
TTGGAACTTCAAACACTGACAAGTCGCCCCGTGGGTTCGTGGGGCGGATACGAAAAATCTAACATGGAGAGTGAATTGAAAGATTACGAAGTTTATCTGTTCGATATGGACGGAACATTAGTAAATTCAGAGCCTTTAAAGGGCAAAGCGTTAGCATTAGCTTGTTTAGATTATGGCGCACACGTAGACCACAACATTTACAAAGATGTTATGGGGGAAAGTTGGCAGGTTGTAACGGGTCACTTTTTTGAAAATGCTAATATTGCTCCTGACTTAGAAGAGTTTAATTACCACTTTCGAGCTCATTACGAACAGATGCTCAATGATGATCTTGAGCTAAATGTTGGGGCTAAGGCTTACATAGAACAGTTAAAACTAGCAGGGAAAAAGTGTGGAGTTGTTAGTTCAGCAGCAACATGGATGGTTGATAATATTTTAACCTCGTTGCAGCTCGAGAATGCTTTTGACCTTGTTATCACACAGGAGCACGTAACTAAGCATAAACCGGATCCTGAAGCCTATACTTTAGCTCTTGGTAGATTAGCGGCTTCACCTGGCCAAACAATTGTGTTTGAAGATTCCACAGCGGGTATTCGTGCTGGTAAATCTAGTGGCTGTGATGTCATTGCTGTCAAGCATAGCTTTAATGGCAAAAATGATCTAAGCGGTGCAGTTAAAGCAATCAGTACATATGAGGAATTGCCCCGTATAAAAAACGAGTATGAGATTAGTAATTAAGATCGAGTAACTGACTTTTAAGTATTGCCATGTTGGTCTGCGGCATGAAGGCTAAAGTGTTTTTTAGTTAGAGTGATACCGCTGAAGTAAGAATCATCAGACATGTTACCTCCGGTGTAATCCCACTTAAGTGTGGCAGTTCCTCAGGAGGGGGAGTCCATATTATTCGCTATGGCGAATTGTCGACTTTTCATCATCAAGGAGAGTTTATGTCTATACCCAAGAAGTCACTATTGAGCGAGTATTCTAAAAACTCATATTTCTGTGATAGCTTTTCAAAAAAAATAAAATACAACAACCAAACTGCTATTGAAGTATTTCTTGAAATAGCAACTCAAACACCGACTTGGATTTCATTTCTGATGTCTACGAGAAACTGGGTTGTATCGAAACTCGGTTTAAAAAATTTGGGTGGTCTACAAGATGTATCCCGAGATAAATTAGGTTCAGAATACGTAGTAGGCGAACGAGTCGGTATTTTTACGTTGGTCAGTTCAACTGAGAATGAAGTTGTATTGGAAGACTGTGATAAACATCTTAATGTCCGAGTTTCTTTTCTTATTGAGCCTGAAGGAGAAACCGCGATTGTTCACGCAAATACCGTGGTTCATGTGAACAATGTGTTTGGTAAGACCTATATGTTCTTCGTTACGCCATTTCATAAAATAATAGTACCAAGCTCCCTGAAAGGGTTAGAACAGGCATAACCCTTTCAGGGATTGAGTATGAATACGATACTCTAATTGAGCAGGTGAAAGCTATAAATCAAGAAATATAGCTAGTAATTTAAGCAGACAGTTAACACTTGGCCGTTGCCGTTGCCGTTGCCGTTGCCGTTGCCGTTGCAGTTCGGCTTTGCTTTAGTGATTTAGATGGTAGATTTGAGTGTATTTGGTTACGTTATTGGGCGTTAGCTTACAACGATGAAAAGGAACTTTCGATGTTTAAAATTGAGACAAAGCGGCTGATTATTAGGGATATGAATCCTAGCGATGAAAATGCTTTCGTGGCGATGTCTCAAGATGCTAAATATCAGCGTTTCTATGATGAAAGTGACTGTGACCCTATTAAATATAAAGAGTTAACCAACTTGTTTATAGCCCAGGCGTCTGAAGAACCAAGGAAATCATATCAACTCGCAGTTGAATATAAGAGCACAGGGCAGTTCATTGGTACTGTTTGTTTGCGTTTAGAAGACAATCAGCAAGCTTCAATGGGGTGTGCGTTTTCAAGATCGCATCAAGGTCATAAGTTAAGCAATGAAGCGGCTCTCGCTTTGGCTGATTTTGGTTTTTCAACATTGGGCGTACACCGCATTTATGCGGAGACAATCAGTAAGAATTTACCTGCCATTAAGCTCTGTAAGTCTTTAGGTATGCGTCAAGAAGCGCACTTTAGAGAGCATCGTTTTTTCAAAGGGCGGTGGTGGGATACCATAGTTTTAGCTGTCCTGCGATCCGAATGGGTCAAAGCATAGCCAAGTGGCTAATGTAGATTCGATGTGCTTTATAACAAGGCTTAAACCTGAACAAGGTTATTCTGCTTTGATACTTTGGTTAGGTAGTATCAAGGTAATGCTACTTGGTTTTGGGGAATCTACTTTCATTACTCGCCACGATTATTTGTAAGATAGCTGTTGGCTAGGTAATTGGTTGTTCGTTGTCTATAGGAGATATAACTGTGTTTTATAGTAAGGAATACAACAAGGGGTTGTTGCTCATCCTTGTTTCGATAAGTGCTTTCATTGTCATTATGTCTGATAATAACTCCGGAACATTCATCGCTCACGCCATCAACGGGTTAATTGCTTTGCTCTTTTTCTCCATGACAATTGAGGTCAAAGGCAATGCATTGAGCTGGTATTTCGGTTTTGGTTTTTGGCGTAAGAATGTAGAAGTGTCAGACATAACGGAGACATCGTTTTATCAAAGCAAGTGGTATCAAGGTATTGGCATCCGCATGTTGAGCGATGGTTGGTTATATAATGTATCGATAGGTTCAGCGCTGAAGTTAAGCCTAAGCAATGGACAGCATGTTTACATTGGTTGTAAGGATACAGACGGTTTAAATGCGGCCTTGAAAGCTGCTAACGAACAGATAACTCAAAAGTGATTTACGAGGCTTGGCACTTTTCGTTTAAAGTTTGACTAATGTTTAAGGTCGCATGGTTTTGGGGCAGTAGCGTTGCTCGGACCATAAACGTGAGGTTGACAGGGAGAGTTATGAATCAACAAGAAGCCTTTATAGGTTTTGCGGTTTATGGGCTTATCAGTAGCTCAATTGGCTTTTTTACGTTTTTTATTATCAAAGGTGCGAAGTACAAACAAACATTGTGGACTTTGCAGTCTGTTGTTTTTGGTATCTTCTCGATTGGTTTTATCTATAGCTCAGGTGGTAATGGGTCAGAATTATTGGTCTGGGTTCCGCTGGTTATCTTGACGTCTATTTACAATATCCACTCATTGAAATTTTGTGTTTCTTGTGGAAAAACTAACGTAAGAAAAAGAGGATTATCATCCATAAAATCATGTAGTGGATGTGGTAATGCTTTATAGTAAAACTACGATATGCCAGACGTTTGTTCATTTTTAGTTTCAGCCTTAAAGGAAGTTGTATGAATTTAGATAAAGCTAAAAAACGCATCGCAAAGCAGGTTAAAAAAGGCGACAACGGATACCCAAAAATCACGCTAGCGTATTACGGAACGACAAAAGATCTCGCAACGGAAGTTTCGGTTCAATTTATGTTGGGTGAGAGCGATGGTGTTCAAGAGGAGCGTTTCTCTTGCGAAACAGAAATTCGAGATAATGAGCTAATCCAGACAACGTTACTCAAGATAATCGAGCGAGCGAATGTTAACTCAGTGATTGAAGTTGAAGGCGTGACGGTTCTTTAGTTTGCTTTGAATCTAAGCGTTTACTTATTAATATCGGTTTGGAACCTAATTCAGTCAGCGAACTTAGGTTATAACGAAACTGTCTATATACGTGCTTAAAGGAATAGGGAAATGCAAGAAAATGACACTGTATTACGATGTGGAAACTGCAATAAGGAAACGTCACACATCAGGTTAAGCGCGTCCGAAGTGAAGTTAAAACAGCAAGAGAAGAACAGCTTAAAGTCGCGAATTCTAAATATTGCATTCGGTGTGTTGTTGGGTTCACATAAATCAGAATCTAAAATTAACTACTTCAAGTGCTCGGTTTGTCATACTGAGTACGATGATAGCGAAAGCGCTCCCCATGGTTGGGGCTAATTGGCCTTGTTGCTATGAATTCACTTCTCAACTTTTATCGTGAAGGTTTGCCGATTATTGGTATGATGCCTCTATAGTCTTCGAGAGGTTTTATGATGTTGAAAATGAAAAGTAGTGTACTTGCGGTGTGTTTATTCGGTTTTAGCATGGGTGCTACCGCTTCAACACTAGAAGAGTGTGCCAAACTCCTTCCTGATGGTCACACGTATAAAGTAGAGATCATTTTAGACGTAGATAAGACTGATAAGGAGCCAACGGTTACTGGTAGTTTTGGGGTGACGGGTGGAGCCGATGCGCCTGAGACTTTCGATATTGGTGATTTTGTCGAGTGCGCAGGCCCTTTGATCAAAACCGTAGACACAGATAGCAACGATGAATCTAAGTCCTAGTCACTTGTTATCTTGTTGGTCAGCTCATTAGCCAGTTAACGAATTCATAAAAATACCGCCGTAATCAACGGCGGTATTTTTTATTACGTTTATTACATCATTCACCACAGAACAAAGAACATTCAGCAGAGAACATAGAGCAGAAAGACTAGTTAACGTGAGCTAATTCGACACTCTGCGTTTCGTTCGCCACTTTCCAACCTCCACCTAAGGCTTTATACACCGCAATCGTGGTGTTGGCGGTTTGAAGCTTGGCGGCTACTTGGCGATCTTGCATCGCTTTTTGTTGTCTTTGTGCGTCTAACACCGACAAGTAATCGACTAGCCCCGCTTTGTATAGCGACTTTGCCTTGCTCACCGCGTTATCAACGGCAAGGGTAGCTTCATCGATGCGCTTTTGGTTCTCTTGGCTACGGCCATAGGAAAACAAGCTTGAATCGACTTCTGCAAAGGCGCTGTCGACAGAGTGTTGGTAGTTAAGCGCTGCAGAACGGAACCTTGCTTCGTTCATTTCTACCATGGCTTCGCCTCGGCCACCATCGAATACATTCCAACTGATACCGGCAGATGCAGCCCAACCGAATGAGTCGCTACTGAACAGATCATCAAAGCTTCCAACCGTCACACCTGGCGTACCCGTTAGGAAGAACTTTGGATAGCGATTAGCAATGCTTGCACCAAGTTCTTCGTTAATGGCTGCCATTTCGCGTTCTGCGATTCGGATATCTGGGCGTCGTTCTAATAAGTCAGAAGGTAAGCCTGTCGGAATTACATCGTTCATTCTCGGTAACGTAAATTCACCCGCTAAACGTTGGTTCACGCTCGTAAGTGATTCGCCTAACAACACTGCCATACGTTGTTTGTGAACTTGCTCTGCGATTTCAAGTTGAGGAACAATGGATTCAGTCGCGGCAAGCATGGCTTTGGCTTGAGCAAGATCTAACTCCGAGCCATAGCCGCTACGAACAACTTTGATGACCAGTTCTAAAGTCTGCTTTTGGTCGGAAATGTTCTCTAGTGCGATCGCTTTTCGCTCTTGAGCGCCACGATATTGTAGGTAGTTGTGAATGATATCGGCAGTGATCAAGGTGTTCAAACCCGATTGGAATATCTCGGCTTGTTCAACTCGAATTGTCGCCGCGTTGGATTGCTTATCGATACGTCCAAACAAGTCCATTTCCCACGCGATGCTCGCACCTAAGAACCCACCATCGTGTTGTGCTTCAAGCAACGACATACCTGTGGCCGATTCAACCGCATCAGAAGCGCCAAATACCGGGCCGAGTAGGGAGTCGTTCTCACTCAATTGGTAGTTGTAATAACCGCCACCGACATTGATGGTTGGGACTTTGAATGATTCAACAACGCTTTTTTATGAGTTAGCCATGTTGATTCGCTCAGCGGCCAGTTTAAGTGGGATGTTCTGGCTTTGAACATCGGCCACTAACTGATTGAGCGTTGGATCATTGAACTGCGTCCACCAATGGTTCTGCTGTTCGTTTTGGCTCACGCCGTCTTGGTTCACATCACCTTGGCTATATAAGAATGTCTCTGCCATGGTCGTTTGCGGTTCTTCGTAATTTGGGCCAACCGCGCAACCTGTCAGCAACAAGGCGAGCGCTATAGGAGCGACTTTAAACTTAGTTAATGGATGCATGTTTATTGCTCCTTGTTGAATGAAGTTGTATTGCCGCTGTTTGAAGGCTGAGGTGTTGCATCAAGCACAATCACGGCGTCTTTGATTGCTTCTGCTACTGTCTTTTTTTCTTCAGTTCGATAGAAAAGCTTGTACAGCGCAGGCATCACAAACAGAGACAACACGGTTGCTGCAGCTAAGCCACCGATAATGGTTGCCGCCATCTGGTCAAACAGTAGGTCGCTTAACAACGGGATCATGCCAAGTGCTGTAGTAAGTGCCCCCATTGAAATCGCCATTGTGCGGTTCACGGTTGCTTCTTTGATGGCGTCAGATAGTGAGCGACCGTCTTTACGTTCAAGCTCGATCTGGTCCATCAACACGATACCGTTCTTGATGATCATACCTGTCAAGGTTACCGCGCCAATCAACGCCATGAAGCCGAACGGTTTGTCCAACAGCAACAAGCTGAATGTGGCACCCGTCGCTGCTAGCGGTAGGGTGGTGAAGATGATCACTGGCTGTTTGAAGCCGTTAAACATCGCAACTAGGATGATCACCATCAACAACATCGCTTTAGGTAGCTGTTTAAGAATATCGCTGACCGCTTTATGCTCGTCGTAATATTCGCCACCCCATTCAAGGCTATAACCATCAGGCAAATGAATCGCTTCAATTTGATCTTTAATTGAGTTCCTCACCGCTGCTGGTGTGGTGTAACGACCGACACCTGCTTGTGCTGTGATGGTTTTTACACGGTCACGGCGCCAAATCATGGTTTCTTCGCTGCTTAATTCAAATCCATCGACAACTTGGCCAAGTGGAACACTGTGGATGCCCAACAGAGATCGAACGGGCAACGTTTCCAATGACTGAATCGAACTCTTTGTGCCTCGCAGTTGAATTGTGACCAGTTCATCGTTTAAGTTCATACGACCCAAGGGCATACCTTCTGAAGCTCGCTTCATCGCGAACGCAATATCCGCGCGGTTTATACCTGCAGTGCGCATCTTTTCTTGGTTGATGACCGGCTCAAATACTTTACTTTTCTGTCGCCAGTCGTCACGAACGTACTTGGTGTCTGGGTGTTCTGCGAAGATTGCTTTTGCTTGCTCTGATAAGCCATGTAAGACCTCGGTATCAGGGCCTGAGAAACGTGCTTCAACGCTGAATTTATCCGCCGTCGCCAATTTTAAGCTTCTAAAGCGAGGGTCTGCGTTCGGAAACTCTTCCATTAACCATTTATCACCGCGTGCAATCAATGGACTTAGTGACGGAAAATCAGTCGCATTAATCAAAATCTGACCGTAAGCCGGATCGAACGGTTCTGGCTCTATAGTCACTGAGAAGCGAGGAGCACCTGCGCCAACATAGGTTGAAATACTTTCGACTTCCGGCTGTTCCAACAACCATTGTTCGATTCGCTTCATGTCTTCTGAGGTTTGCTCAACCTTGGCACCGTTCGGTAGCCAGTAATCTAGGAACAGGATCGGTCTGTCGGCTTGTGGAATAAAGTTAACGGCAATGTTCGGGATAGCTAATGCAGTCACTAATATCAACGGAACCAAGGCGCTCAATGCTTTAAGCGGATTCTCGACAGTCCAGTTGACACTCTTACGGTATAAGCTGACTTTGGTGTTATCAGCTTGCTTGGTTGGCTTGATGAAGAACCAACACATCAAGGCCGTGAAGGTCATCGCAACTAGCCAAGACAGTAACAATGACGACGCGATGATAAGGAATACCGAGCTTGCGAACTCAGCAGCATCGGTTTTTGAAAAAATTACAGGGCTCGCACCCATGATAGCGATAACTGTCGCACCAAAGAGTGGTGTTGCTGTCTCTTTAACAGAGTCAATCGCGGCTTTAGTGCGGTCGATGCCTTTGTTGATTTTCACAATCATCATGTCGGTGATGACAATAGCGTTATCTACCAACATGCCGAGGGCAAGAATGAAGGTACCTAGAGAAACTCGGTGTAAGTCAATCGAAGTCATGTTCATGTAGATAAGCGTCAACAAGATAGTCAGCAGGAGGCTCGAACCGACGATGGTTGCACTTTTTAATCCCATGAATACTGACAAGACGATAAATACAATCGCGACACTTTCCAATAAGTTACTTACGAAGTTGTCGATCGATTTCTGAACTTCTTCAGGTTGGTTAGCAACTGTCGCAATATCAACACCTAGTGGTAAAGTTGTTTGAAAATCGCTAACGATCTGGTTGATTTCATCGCCAAGTGATACCACGTTAACACCGGTGACTGGGCTCATCGCTAACGTGACTGCAGGTACACCGTTGTAGCGGTTTTCTGTCATCATTGGCTCTTGGTAACCCATTGTGATGTCAGCAATATCACCTAAGCGAATTAAACTGGTTCCCAATTCACTCACACCGCCTTTGATCATCAGGTTTTTGATGTCGTCTAACGAACTGAACTCACTCGACTGTTGAACTCGGATTCGCTCTGTACCTACTGAAAACTTACCCGCATCAAACGTCATGTTTTGCGTATTCAACTGCGACCAAACTTGTGTGATAGATAGGCCGTATTGCGCCAACCTTTCATCTGGGATATCGATATGAACAACGCGTGGTTGAACACCATGCAGTTCAATCTTCTTAATACCATCGACGGTTTTAATTCTGCGTTGGAGCTCTTCTGCGTAACGTCTTAATTCTGCAGGCGATGCATCATTACTATGGATAGAGAAAAGCATGCCGTAGACTTCAGAGAATTCGTCTTGTACGACACTGATCTGTGCAGTTGAAGGTAGCAATAACTTCATATCAGACACTTTACGGCGTAATAAGTCCCACTCTTGAGGAAGAGCTTTTGAATTAAGAGACTCTTTTAGGTCGACAAATACCATCGACATGCCAGGGCGCGATAAAGATCGAAGCCGATTAAGTGTCGCCATTTCTTGGAGTTTAGTTTCGACGGTGTCGGTGACTTGTTGTTCCACTTCTTCCGCAGAAGCGCCAGGGTAGAGCGTTACAACGACGGCCGTTTTTATGGTGAAGCTTGGGTCTTCAAGTTTTCCAAGCTCAAAATAAGAAAACAGGCCTGCGATGACACTCAGTGCAGTGAAAAACAGGATGAAGGTGCGTTGTTTGATTGCAAAATCAGCTAGATTCATCATGGTTCACCTACAGGCTTTTAACTTGAATATTGGAGAAGTATTGTCCTTCCACCACGTATTGTGCGCCACTCACGACCACAAAGTCGCCATCGTTGAGCGTCGATTCAACACACACAGTGTTTTTGGACATAGAAATCACATCCACAGTCACGCCATGAGCTTGTTCATTTTTAACCGTGAATACTTGCTCGATACCCGTTTGATTGACTAACGCAGAATATGGCAAACAGAAATTACTGCTCGCTTCTCCAAGTTGAGTCGTCAATGTGACCGCTTTTCCAGGTAATACCGATTTGTCAGTGGAGTCGACATGGTAAGTAACCGCATAGGTCTGCTTGATTGGGTGAGGTGACGTTGAAATTTCAGCGGCATAACCAATTAGTTTAGTCTCTGAACCATACCAATCTATGACAGAACTTTGATTTGGTTTGAACTCATGAATCAAATTTTCAGGTACTTGAATTTTAACTTCAAGTTTATCTGGATTGTGGATTGTGAACACCGAGATGCCCGGCATTACTTGTTCGTACTGGTCAAAATTGGATGCCGCAACCACACCATCGAAAGGGGCGAGCAATTGGGTATAACGAATCGAATCTTTCGCACGGCGTATATTCTGTTCTACGACTTTAACCGCCGCTTCACTTCGCTCGTACCCGCTAATAGCACGGTCTAGGTTAACATCGGCAATCGCATTATCAGCGATGGCTTGTTTTACGCGTACAAGTTCGGATGTTGCCAATTTGTGTGCAGATTTAGCTTCAAGGGCTCGTGCTTGTAACTCTTCTAACGCAACTTGATAGTCATGAGGGTCTAACTGCGCAAGTGGTTGGCCTTTCTTTACTGAATCACCAACAGAGACCATCATATTTTGAATAGTGCCAGGCACACGAAACGCAACGCCAGCCGTTTCCGATGATTGTATCTTGCCAGTAAAAGACTTTTCAGCCGTATGTGAAAGAGGTTCAAGTTGAATCACTTGAATTGGTCGAGCTTGTTTTTGAGGCGCAGTCGCCTCTGAGTCATTACAGCCAAGCAGGGCGGTTAAGCTTAGTGCAATGACTGTATATTTGAATATAGGTGTCTGTTGAAAAGTAGACGAACGTTGAAAAATAGATGAATGTTGAAAGATAGGCTTCATGGATTGCTCCTCTTGAATTTATGAAGCGATTCTATCTTTCTATTTCGTTAGGATAATCTAGCCTGCTCGTGAAACACTGTCACAATATTCATTACAATAGTTAGAGTTTCGGAAGTTCTTGTAATAGAAAATCAATCAAAAGCTGTGCTGAATGGCTTAACGCTTTACGCTGAGGGTAGAGCAACCATGCTTCTTCTTTTTGAAGATTGTCGTCGGGGAATAGGTTAATCAAGCTACCGTCTTTGAGCTGATGTCGCACCAAAAGTTCTGGTAACAACGCGATACCTCTATGTCGAATAACACCGCCTTTAACAAAGCCAATGCTGTCACTGACGACCGAAGGTTCTACTTTGACGGTGTGATCTTTGATGTCCCATTCTTTATCGATGTCCCCACTTGGCCACCTGAAGCAAACAAATGGGTAATTAGTGAGCTCTCTTAGGCTTGAAGGCTTGCCTTGTTTCTCAATAAATTCAGGGCTTGCGACAAAAATACGTTGAAGAACCATCACTTTACGGGCAACCACGTTTGCATCGCTCAACGTACCACCATGCATAGCGAGGTCTAACCCTTGACGGTACATGTCGACAAAGCCGTTACTAATGTTGCGAATATCAAGCTCAACTTTAGGATACATATCTTGGAATTTAAACAGAGTCGACTGCATGATATCGCTGGTTTCAGGCAATAGACCAATCTTAATTTGTCCGTGTGCAACCTCTGACAGGTTGGAAGCGACATGGTTTGCTTTGTCGAGCGCACTCAATGCATTGAGTAATTCTTTGTAATAGAGCTCGCCAGATTTGGTTAAGGAGAGGCTTCGTGTGGTTCTAAAGAACAGTTGAATGCCGAGAGATTTCTCAAGGTCGTTAATTCTACGGCTAACGTTAGCTCGCGGAAGGTCAAGAGCATTAGCGGCGGCAGTAAAACTACCCAGTTCGACAACGGTGGTGAACAACTTAAGATCTTCGATTTTCATAGGGTTGGTTTCGAATTTGGGTATTGGATGACAACAGTTATCGTATATCAAATAGTACATAAAATCGAAAAAACAACGAATAATTAATAACCTATTGGTGTGTATGAGACATATGTACTCAGGTGACTTAATGAAAAACGAAATCACCTCATCGATACAATCAATAAGTACGGCGTTTATTTAAAAGTATGCATGATGTAATATCTTCGCGAATATAATGTTTGAGACTACTTATGTATAATTTATCTATGAAAATGAAGATGCTTTTGTCTGCAATTGTACCAGCGATGTTGGTTGCGATTGTGACTCTAGTAATTGTTATTAACTCCCAACTATCGGCTCTTGAATATGAAATTCAAGATTACCAAACGGTCTTAACCGATGAACGTAAGAACAATATTGAAGATGCAGCTACGATCGCTCAATCTGTAGTTGAAGATGTAGTTCGACGCTTTGGTACAGGTGAAGAAGCGCAAGAAGCGGTTAGATTCGCGTTAAAAGAAGCACGTTTTTCTAATGGCAGCGGATACTTCTTTGTGTTCGACGAAAATGACCACTACATTGTTCACAGTCTAAAGCCTCAACTTGAAGGTAAAGATGGCGGCGGTTTAAAAGATCCGAATGGCATCAAAATCACGGTTCGCCTACATGAACAGGCGACAAGAGGTGGTGGTTTCATTGAATACATTTACGACAAGCCAGGATCGTCGGTCCCTCAACCAAAAATTGCTTACGCTGCTCCTATTTCTGGAACGGGTTGGTTCTTAGGAACGGGTCTGTATATTGATGACATTGCTAAGGCTACAGAGGTTTACCGTCAAGAAGCCAGTGAGCGTATGCAAACGCAAATTTCAACAATTGTCATTACTGCGCTTGCATTAGTAGCCCTAACTTGTCTGATCATGTCTTATGTTGCTTCACGCATGATTGCCCCAATCAAAGATATGCTTAATACCTTTATCGACATTGCGAATGGTGAAGGTGATCTTACCCATCGAATTAATGTGTCGGGTACAGATGAAATTGGACAATTAGGTAAAGCATTTAACCAGTTTGTCGGCAAGCTCCACAATATTATTACTGATGTTTCGAAAGCTACAAATAATGTTACGACGGCCACTGACCAAATAAGTAGCCAAACGGTTCACCTAAGTAATCAACTTCAAGAACACAACCACGAGACAGAGCAGGTGGTGACAGCTGTTACTGAGATGAGTAGTACAGCAAACGAAGTGGCACAAAGTGCTCATCAAGTGGCTAGTGCAACGAATGAAGCTAACAATGACGCTCATAATGCTCAAAACCTTGTGCAAAAGTCGACACAATCTATTGGCTCTTTAGAACAGAATGTAGTGACCACAAGTCAACACATGAATTCACTCCACGACCAGTCTAAAAAGATAGATGGTGTGTTACAGGTTATTGGCGAGATTGCAGAGCAAACTAACTTACTAGCACTAAACGCAGCGATCGAAGCCGCACGAGCAGGTGAGCAAGGTCGAGGCTTTGCTGTAGTAGCAGACGAAGTACGTAACCTTGCAAGTAGAACTCAAGGTAGTACGTTAGAGATTAAGACCATGCTTGATGAGCTTCATAAGTTGGTTGAACAAGCGGTTTCGTCTATGGGTGAAAGTAGTAATACTTGTCAGGATGTTGTGACTTCATCAAATGATATTTCAGCGGGTTTAAATGATGTTAGCACCGCTGTAGCCTCAATCAATGCAATGACCGACCATATAGCAACTGCGGCAACAGAGCAAAGCTCAGTAACGGAAGAAATAAACCGTAACTTGGTGACTATACGTGACATTGTAAGTTCACTGCTGATATCTAGTGAAACATCAAGTACCGCTGTGGATGAACTTAAACAGGCTGGTGGGCAATTAAGCCAACTTGTTGGTCAATTTAAGCTTTAGATCCTAAATAAGCATAAACACTTCAATATAAATTAAAGTGGCGACCAATTGTTAAGCAATTTGGTCGCCACTTTCTATCAAGCGTCAAGAGTTACATATCCTTAAGTAGACTATAAAAAAACATACTTCACCGCGAACACATCTCACCTATTGCCCACGTCCATCGACCATTACTATGATTGTTTTAGAAATGATGCTGAGATCAGCCACAATCCAAGATTTCATAGAGCACAGACTCAGTGCATAACTGTGGTCAAAGCCCACTTTACGACGTACATCATCAATACAGGTATCATAACCTTGATTTACTTGTGCTAGCCCAGTAATACCGGGCATTACGCCGTATGTACGGTCAGCAAAGTAGGGGATTTCGTTCTCTAGTTTGGTGTAAAAAGTAGGGCGTTCAGGACGTGGGCCAATTAGTGACATCTCACCTTTCAATACATTGATCAGTTGTGGCAACTCATCAAGACGCGTCTTTCTTAAAAATCGGCCAACGGGTGTGATTCGAGGGTCATTCGCCGTAGCCCAAACTGCACCAGAACGCGTTTCTGCATCTTCGTACATACTACGGAATTTCATGATCTCAAAGATTTCCATTTTCTCCGGTGTCGATTTACCAACACGCAGTTGACGGTAGAAAATCGGGCCACGAGAAGTGAGTACAATAGCCATCGCAATCAATGGAAATACTGGCGCTAGCAAAATCAAAGCAATCAGTGAACTCACGAAATCGAAAGTACGTTTAGCACGTGAGATTTTGTATTGGTATAAGTTTTGAGTAGATAGCTGTTCAATGTTCATCATAATAAGTCCTTAATGATTCGCTCGTGTCCAAGGTGAGTTTTCTAGCCCGACTAGGTAACGAATGCCACCAATGAAGTTGGCATAGTGTCCAACTATCAAATAAGAGATTAATGAAATAGGTTTATTTACGAGACGCTTTGGCAAGATGCAGCCAAGTACGCCAATGGTATACACGGCAACTTGAGCCCATAACAACACTTCAAATACCAAGTAGTTGTTAAGTAAGATTGAGCACACCAAGCACACAATCATTAAATATGGAGTGAGTAGACGAAGTCCTTTTCCAGAGAAGAACGCAAACGCGATGCCTTTGAACTTCGGGCTGAACAAGCCAAACAATCGAATCGCTTGTTGCATGTTACCCGCTGAAATACGAAGTCTCCTTTTGAAATCTGTTTCTAAATTTGATTCTTCTAGTTCCAGTGCGACCATTTGTGTTTCGTATTCTGCGATGTAACCTTGTTTAACGATTCGCATCGGTAGGATGAAATCATCATTAATAGTGTTGAGTGGAAGCAGTTCGAACAGGTGTGTTCTAAACAAGTAGAAAGCGCCATGAGAACCTAAGCTCGAACCTAATGAAGCTTCTGACTCTTTAACGGCAGTTTGATACTGCCAATAGGTATTTTCACCTTCGTTACGTGTTGGGCAAAGCTGATACGTTGCGTTTACCACTCCAACCTTGTCACTTTCAAAGTGAGCGGCGGCAATAAGCAGCGCATCCAATGAAATAAGGGCTGATACATCACTCATCGCTGTAATGTCACTGGTTATGCATGTCACTTCCTCATTTATAACCGTGACTTTACCTCGGTTTAATTGATGGTCATGTATCTCAAAATGAACATCACTGCACATCGCTTCTTGGATCGTCATTTGAGCAATTTCGACCGTGTCATCAGTACAACCATCACAAGCGATAATGACTTGCAGTTTCTTTTTTGGGTAATCGAGTGAAGCAAGGTTACGGATCTTATCTGCGATCCATTGCTCTTCGTTAAATGCCGGTACAAGAATGGTGATGGTGGGTAACGTACAATCTTGCTGTTCATCTTTGTAACAACGATGGCTCTCTTCAATTTGACGTGCTGGGTGACTTTTCGCATACCAGCGTAGTAGTAAAGGATAGGCAGCGTGATGATAGACAATTAACGCACCTGAAAACAGACAAAGTCCCGCAAGTAACCAATCGATCATGCGTATGCTCCTTCTGAGATGTCGTTGTAAGACGAAACCATTTTGATGATATCGAAGTTGTCGAGCACGTAACGACGAGGAGACAAAAAGCGTTCATTTTGTTTTTCTAATAGCGCACTGGCTAATCCGGCAATGCTGCCACTTTTGACGAGGGAACTGCTGATGGGACATAAGGTTTCATCAACCGCACCGACATTCATCGCGACGGTTGGAATGTTACATGCTTGGGCTTCGAGTGTAGAAAGAGGAAGCCCTTCGTGGCGTGAAGGTAGGCAGAAGGTATCCAGCGCTCCGTAAAAGGTAGTCATGTCATCCACTAGGCCGAGAAAGATCACACGGTCGCTGAGATTCAAGCGGTCAGTGAGTTGTTCCAGTTGATTGCGTTTTGAACCATCGCCAGCCAGTGCGACAACGGTGTTTGATGGCAGTAGAGCAAGTGCCTTAATCAGCTGGTCTTGACCTTTCACGTGCTCTAAACGCCCCGCACAACCAATGATGTATTTGTCGGTTGGTAGTTTGTGCTTTGCTCTCGCGTCTGCTTTTGACATCGGTTTAAACTTCTCACAATCTACGCCGTTTTTAATCGTGATGATGTTTTTGTATGAAAACGCACAGCGTAACTGATTGTAAACGCGTGTTGCATCGGCCACTAACGTTGGTTGAGCCGCTTTCAATGCAAGGGCTTGTAAGCGACGACGTTTGGTATTTTTCAAATGCCAAGCATCATGCTCGGTATGAATTCGAGTAGGAACCCCAGTTACACGGGCAGCGTAACCCGCGTAGAGCAGTGGGCCTATGTGATGCGTGTGAACAACATCAGGTCGAATACCGTTAAATGCTTTCATCAATTTGATGATGATACTGAGTTGTACGCCTGGTGCTTTGTCCAAAAAGACGATTTGATTTTGATACTGCTTTAATTTAGGCCAGTTGTTGATCGAGTCTTCTTTTGTCCCTTCTAAACTGACAATCAACACTTGGTCTGTTGGTTTAGCAAGGCGCAGCAAATCTAACGTTAGGGTTTCTAATCCGCCGGGAGCGAGGTGCTGAACAACGTGTATGATCTTTTTACCATGCTTCGTTAAATGCGTATTCATAATTTGGACCCTGCCTTTATAATTCTTGTTTCGCCTTTCTGACATTTGTCTTGAAGTAACTTCTTTAAAACGTTTAGCTACACAATGAGATTGCAGGAGTTGTGCCAATTAAATAACCTTTATATTTCAATCGTTTAAATCATGGTTCTATAGGGCGTTTTTTGTTTCTCAAAATGGGAATCAAAACAAAACATCAATGAATAGCTATTTGGAACATAGGGCTTGGGTTAATCGAAAGTAGCGTTAGAACTTGAGGCTTTAGACAAAAAAAACGCCAAGCTAATGTTTAATGCCGTTCGGATAAGCATTATTGCTTGAACCTGAACGGATATTTGGCTGGGA
>NZ_JBGONH010000078.1:0-17338 GCF_041439075.1 Vibrio sp. FF145 | reverse complement strand
GATCTTATTCTTCGCGCTGAAAGATTAGAATGCGGGGTTCATGACACGCTTACATCTAAACAACCAAAATCAATAGAAACACCTTCAGGTATCTCTATTGCATTAAAACTTGTTCGTTTAATATTGATGCCGCTTTTAGATAGCAGGCTTAGTAAATTATTAAGCTCTTTTGCTTTTGGCCTCTCAACCCACTGTTGGTTTTTTTGAATCGCTAAGTTTTCACCTTGCGAACCGCTAGTGCTTGAAAGCCTGTCTATATGTTCCTTTCTGAGTTGGAGGATATCGATGATATCCATCACTTCTTCTCCATAACCAAAGCAATTCTACCGACAACTCTTACTTCATCTTCTTCGACTGTTAGAGTCGACCCGTTAAAGTTGATCGCTAGTTTCTTACCTGGTAAACGCTGAATGTCGTCTAGAGAGAGTAGGCCGTCCATATCCACTAAGTACGTGCCACTCACTGCTTGGTGAATTTCTTTATCGGCAATGAATCTCGTTTCATCGTGCTCGATGCCCATCATATACAAACCACGCTTAGATCGACTTAAAGGCTCGTTTCAAAGCCTATGAAATATTTAATGATATATAGAATATCATTATGATTTAATGTCAAATAGATCTAAATAAGTATTTTATGACTTGCAACAGTTACTTACGACTTTGAGGTCACTTATTCAATACGTAGGTTAGGTCGATGGAATCAGGAGGGAGATTTTTGAACTCGGTTATTTTGGAGTAATCAAGGTGAAGTAAACGGCCCAGCAGATTGCTACTGGACCTCATTGTCAGACTCTACTACTTCTACTTCGCATAATTCGAAGGAAACAGTGCTCGTTTCGCTTCTTCATCACGTTCGGTTTTAAATTCAACGTCTTTACCGGTTTCGCGGGCACGCAGTGCGGCTGGGCGGGCGTTGATTGCGTTAAACCAACGCTTCAAGTTCGGGTAAGGTTCTAGGCCTTCTTCACCAAGCACGAAAGGTGCTTTATCAATCCAACCCCATGCAGCGACATCGACAATGGTGTACTCATTTCCGACGATAAATTCACGACCTTCCATATGCTTTTCTAACACTTCGTAATGACGTTGTGCTTCACGTAGGTAACGGTTCACAGCGTAGTCTAGGCCTGCTGGCGCTGCATGACGGAAGTGTACCGATTGACCTGAATAAGGACCAAGGCCGCTCGCGATAAACATCATCCAAGAGAGCAGTTCAGCTCTGTCTTCTTGTTGTCCCCCAAGCTCGCCAGTCTTCTCTGATAGGTACAAAAGGATAGCGTTAGAATCGAACACGCGCTGTCCATCGTCTTCAATGGCTGGTGTTTTACCATTCGGGTTTATTAAGCGATATTCCGGTGTGTGTTGTTCACCTTTTAAGGTATCAACAGGAACGAGTTCAAAATCTAGGCCTGTCTCTTCTAGAAACAGAGCGATCTTCATTGGGTTGGGGGTTTGGTGAAAATAGAACTTAAGCATGGGGTAACTCCTTGTATTGATAATTCATTAAAGCACCACTTGAACGATCGTTCAATAACTGATTTTGAATTATTTGAAAATATGTCGATTCACATTTAGCGGCCATATGTTTAGAGCTTCGTTATCTGTGGGTAGGATCAACATCGAACAATTCGGTGTGTTGGATTTTAAGTTGTTGAAAAAATGAGCTTAAAGTTGCTGTTTGGGCGTGTTGTTTTCTGCGGAGTTCGGGTTTGTGATGGGTGGTCTTTGTTGGAATAGGGCGTATGAAATCTGCAGTCAGATATTCCAACAAAAACGTTGAGCACTGGTTCAAACCAGAATTATCTGGATACACAGGCTTATTGGTAAGTTCAAAATCGTGATCTGTTGCCACACCTTATGCAACAAATGAATATTAACCTCGGAGATTCTGGTGTGGTTCACAGTTTTTTAATCTTAGGGACTTACATTGGTGAGCAAATCTGATGTGAACACTTAACGACACAGGATCTTTCCATGAAAAAGAACATTATCGCCCTCGCTCTTGGTGGCATGCTCGCTTTTGGCGCAACACCTTATTCTTTTGCTGCTAACGATGGCGCAGTACAAGCTTCTGCTGATTACGCGCAGTTGGTGACTAAGCGACAAGTTGTCGACCAATTACTTCTTGATGCGTTGCAGGCGTTTAAGTCTCCGGCAAGAATTTCTCACGCGGGCTTCACGGCTAAAATGCCAAGCAACATGGAAATTGTGACTAACCGATTGTTAGAAGCTTACCAGCTAGAACCTTACCGTACTGACTTGTTGATCTCGGCAGCGAACGCTCAGATCTACAACAAGAACGCAGAACGCGCTATTGAGTTGTTTGAACAAGCACTGACGGTTGCGCCAGACGATGTCGACTTGCACGCATATCTTGCGGTTTGGCAAAGATTTGAAGGCAATGAAAGTGAATCCAACAAGCACATGGAGAAACTGGAAAGCCTGAATAAAGGCAAGGCAAAAGACATCAAACGTATTTTTGCAACGGTTGACCGCGTGTTAGATACACCTCTTAAAGAGTCTGCAGATAAGGGACTGTTGAGCGACCACGGTGCCATCGTCACTTTGGGCTACGCGCTTAACCCTGATGGTTCTATGCATGAGATCTTGATTGAACGTCTTGAAACGACATTAGCAATGTCGAAAGCGAACCCAGACGCGATGATCGTGTTAACCGGCGGCGTGCCTAAGAACCATAAGACAGAAGGCAAGTTAATGGCGGATTGGCTTATCTCAAAAGGGGTAAGCAAAGACCGTATCATTGAAGAGAACTACGCGACCAGCACGGTAGGCAATGCCTTGTTTAGTAGCTATGCGCTTGCTCGTCATGATATTAAACATGCGACCATTATCAGCTCGGCAAGCCATGTTCGTCGTGGTCAAACTCTGTTTGAAATTGCGAGCTGGCAAACTGGCCCTCAGGGCATTACCTTCGATACGGTTTCTTACCCAGATAAGCCGCTAGAAGATCTTAAGAAAGCGAGCAGTGGTGAACTATTAGGTATCTACCGTGACGCACTGAGAACGTATGGTATGTGGAGCTACCGCTCTTACCCGCTGGAATCTCGCTAAGCCCAAGCATTATTTGCGTTTGGGAAAAGTGCGGTTCGCGTTAAACCAAAGCGTCACTTGTTAGTACAATCGAGCACAGCTAGATGGTATGCTGTGCTCCTACTTAATTTAGTGTTTCAAAGGCAAAAAAATGAACCCGATTTTAGCAATGTTGAAAGAGAACAATATTAGCGACGAGCAGATCAGCGAGATATTCAAGACGTTGACCGAGAACCCTCTTGCAGCAATGGCGACAATCAGCCAACTTGGTTTACCACAAGATAAGCTTCAAATGCTGATGGGTCAGGTAATGCAAAATCCTGCGCTAATCAAAGAAGCAGTTGAAGAGCTTGGCCTAGATTTTTCTAAGGTTGAAGCCGCTAAAGAGCAACTTCAAAAATAAGTGAGTTTGACTGAGCTGATATCGTCTTAGCTTAATCAAAATTCAATGAAAAGGTCGTTTAAGTTGAGCAATAGGCTGTCTTAACGGCCTTTTTTGATCTTGGTAGCGATTATTCACGTTGATCAAGTTGCTTAAAATCATCCTCTCCGACCCTATGCATACCGACCATTTCAACACAATTGACAGCAACCTTGCCAAATATGGGCGACAACTGACAATTTACTTACTAGACTTAATTAACCTATGTGCGACCTGATATGTGCACCTTGATGAACAGAGTTTTTGGATGAAGAAAGCCCCAAATAACAGGGCTAACCGATTTGGGCCATAAGCGCGGTTTATCTATGAGTCACATTAAGGAAAAGAATAAGAGGGCACTCAAATAAGCCCTTTATTGAGCAGTGATTTATAGGAAATTGATTATGAAGTATTTAAAGGAAACCGCTTTAGCAAGCCTTGTGCTGGCTGGGCTTGTTGGTTGTGGCGGTGATTCAGGTTCATCAAGCAGCACGACACCTATTACCTTGAGCGTAAGTGATGCGCCCATTGATGATGTTAAAGACGTCACTGTGACATTCAGTAAGGTGGCTTTACTTCCGGGACAGGGAGGTACGCCATTGGTTTATGACGTGTATAAAACGGACGAAAACGGTAACTACGTGGACAAAAACGGTGACCCATTGCCAGATGGTGAGGATCCTATTCCATTAAGTGTTAATTTATTGGATTACCAAGGCAGCGAGGCGCTTCCTTTGATCAAAAATGAGGTCATCCCGGTCGGCAGTTATAAGTTGTGTGTGTTTGCCCATGATGGTGACCACCCAACAACACCTTCTTACGTTATAGAAAACGATGATACGAACCGTCAGTTAACGGTGAAAGGTGAAGGTGCATGCCCGCAAGGTGTGGGTAAAGAAGATAACGCTGGTGTGCTGTATTTTAACAACTCATTCAATGTGAACCAACAGAGTAACGATTTTGTTGTTGAGTTCGATCTGAGACGCGGCTTAAAGAACAGTTCAAGTCTCCCTGATTACACCGTTCAAAGAACATCTGTGAGCCTTATCAATACGGTTGAGACAGGAAACATTGAAGGTACTGTAGCGACAACAACTTTTGGATCTTGTAACCCTACAAATGACAATACCTTCGTTCAATCGGTTTATTTGTATGAAGGTGACATCGTTAAAGCTGACATGGCACCAATTGGTGGTCCTGCGGAGAAAAAACCGATCACTTCAGCGTCAGTGACATTGAATAAAGCGCAGACCAACTATGAGTTTTCTCTGGGCTTCATTGATTCAGGTACTTACTCTTTAGGCTATACCTGTACAGCGCAACACGACAGTGATGAAGATAATGCTGATCCGGTTGCTGATGGTTTTGAAATCTATGATGTTCAAAATAGTGTTCAGGTAGTGGTTGGTCAGGATAGCCAAGTATCGTTTTAAATCTTTGACGTGATTTAACATTCGAATAAATACGGCCTCTCATTTGGAGGCCGTTTTTGATCACGTCACCTAGTTAGCATGAATTTGATGAGCATTGAGTATGACTCTAGGGAAGTGATAATGTAACGTTGTCTCTCTTACTTTAACCTAGCGAAATGTATTCCGGTGTTGCTCATGAAATCTAGCTTAAGCATTCGATCTTACACCAAGCAATTTAATACCCATGCTCATGATGACCATCATCAATTGGTATTGCCGATCCAAGGCAGTATTAATATCGAAATGGTGGGGTATGTTGGCAAAGTGGCCGTGGGAGAATGTGTGGTGATTCCGGTAACCACAGCACATGCGTTTAAGGCGGATGAAGCCGCGCGGTTTATTGTCGCGGATATGGCGGAGTTGCCGCAGCACTTGTTAGAGCATGAGCTCTCGGTTTTTACGATCACACCACCTTTGATGAGCTTCTTGCTGTTTGTTGAGAAGCAGCTGGAATATCAGGTCGATAGTGGCATTGAGTCATCAGTTTTGGATGTGTTTTCATTGCTGTTAGAGCAACAACAAGTTAGCAAGAGCATCGACCCAAGAATCCGTACGGTACAAAGGCTGATAGCGGATAATTACGCCCAACCTCTCTCTATTTCACAACTTGCAGAAACGGCCTGTTTGAGCCCTACTCAATTCAAAAAACGCTTCAAAGAGTGCTTGGGCATCAGTGCGCTTAAATACATCACTCGCTATCGTATGGAGAAAGCTCAAGCCCTGTTAACCCATACCGATTTACCGGTTCAATTGATTGCTGAAAACGTGGGTTATAGTGATGTTTCTGCTTTCAGTCGTCGCTTCTCTCTGCACTCTGGGATGTCACCAAGGGCGTTTCTGGGCTCAATGAAAGAGAGTCTTTAGAAACAACAATAGCGTCCGTTCTGCAAACTAATTTTAAGGCATCTTCACTATTATCTATTTCAGAACTGAAAATTGGGTAATAGAAATGAATCTTGCCATCAATCGCGTTAACGAATTTCAAACGGGCACTTTAGCCATCTTGTTTGCTTCTATTTTATGGGGCACGACAGGCACCGCCGCAAGTTTTGCTCCTGATCTAAGCCCATTAGCAATTGGCGCTTTTTCTATGGGCGTCGGTGGCCTAATACAAGCGGGCTTGGCGTATCGAAAAATCCTATTCGCTTTCGACAAGCTTTTACAGAACAAGAAGCTGTTGGCAGCGAGTGCTTTGGCTTTGGCGGTCTATCCTTTAGCTTTCTATTCTTCAATGAAATTATCAGGTGTGGCGATTGGTACCGTGGTTTCGATTGCGACCGCACCTTTCTTTTCGGCACTGTTAGAGTGTCTGATTAGCAAAAAGAATAATATCAACAAACGTTGGCTCACTAGCTTTGCGATTGGTGTGGTAGGTATTGGATTGTTGGTGTTTTCAGAATCTTCATCGGCGAACGAATCCGGTGATGATCTCAAGCTGTTAGGTATTGGCTTAGGTCTGGTCGCTGGGTTGTGTTACGCCATTTATTCTTGGGCGACAAAAGCACTGATCGATAAAGGGATTAAGTCACAAGCAGCGATGGGCAGTATTTTTGGCCTTGGTGCGATGCTGTTGCTGCCAACGCTCTGGTTTACTGGTGAGAACCTGTTTTCCTCACAGACCAATGTATTAGTCATCAGCTATCTGACGTTAATCCCACAATGCTTGGGCTATATCGCGTTCAGTTTTGGTTTACGCCACGTGACTGCGAGCAGTGCCAATCTGCTGACTCTGTTTGAACCGGTAGTTGCAGCGGTGCTTGCCGTCTGTGTTGTCGGTGAGCTGATTCCTTTTATAGGCTGGTTAGGTATGTCTCTGATTGTGTTGTGCTTGTTTATACAGTCGAATCCATCTAAAGGAACGTTATAAGCATTTGTTTTATAGAGCCTAATTGAAATTTATTCATGCGTAATTAGTATAATTGAATAAAATGAGTATCTCAGTTTTAAGAGTGCTGTTATTATCGCTATCAATAGTCGGGGGGCATATACCTTATTTGGTGTTTGCTGAGATCGTTAGTCGAGACCCGTTGAACCTGATTCAGTTAACACTGGCGTAGGGAACTATAAGCACTCGATCTACGTCTGCACCCATGAAAGCTTTCATGAGCCTAATGCGACTTCTCCTTCGATCGGTGTTCGTTCTCCTGCGTCTTGTAAGATAGTAGGAGCGACAATGACACACAGTTCTATTTCAAAAGATTTAACGCCAAAATCCTCAACACAGCAGCACTCTGCTGATGGTTCGATTCGAACGAACACTCCGATTGTATTGACTATCGCAGGTTCTGACAGTGGCGGCGGTGCAGGTATCCAAGCGGATATTAAAGCTATGTCTGCTACCGGTAGTTTCGCTTGTTCGGTAATTACCGCTATCACTTCCCAGAACACTCAAGGCGTGTCAGCCATTTTTCCTATTCCACTCGACCATGTCGCTAGCCAGTTAGATGCGGTTTTTACTGATCTCAATATCGTGGCAGTAAAAGTCGGCATGTTGGCTGATTCGCAAATCATCAAAGTCGTTGCAGACAAAATTAAGCAGTACCGACCTAAACACTTAGTGATTGACCCTGTCATGGTCGCGACAAGTGGTGATCTGCTGTTAGAAAACTCGGCTATCACCACGCTGAAACAAGAGCTGATTCCGCTGGCAGATATCATTACTCCTAACTTACCAGAAGGTGCTGCATTAACAGGCAAGCCAGTACCTGAAAGCGAAGCTGAAATGCAGGGCATGATTGAAGACTTACGCGCACTGGGTGCTAAAGCCGTTCTCTTGAAAGGTGGCCACCTGGAGAAAGATGAGAACAGTAACGATTTACTGATTCTGCCAACCACATCTGCTCTGATTAGCGCGAAGCGTTTTCCTACTAAAAATACCCACGGCACGGGTTGTACGCTCTCATCTGCCATTGCTTCTTTCTTGGCTCAAGGCAACACGCTTTCAGAGGCTGTTGACCTAGGAAAACAATACATTTCGCGCGCAATAGCTAACGCTGATGAGTTGCAAGTCGGTCAAGGCCATGGCCCTGTAAATCACTTCTTCGCTGGGCACGGTAATGTCCGTTAATACGATTGGCGTTCAACTCAGCAATGCCTCTTTACGTTATAACGACAGTGAGCACGCGACCTTGTCTGGGTTGTCGCTTAGCTTAAACGCAGGTAAGTGGACGGTATTGTTGGGTAGAAGTGGCTGCGGGAAAACCACGGTATTGCGTTATCTGGCGGGCTTGTTGGACGACAAGGTAGAGTGGCAGGGCACATTGGTAACCTCTGATGAACTGCCTTTAACGGATCGCATCGCTTACATGGCGCAGCAGGACTTGTTACTGCCGTGGTTGTCGGTTATCGACAATGTATGTCTGAGTCATCGCTTTCAAAATCCAGCTTTTGATAAAGCACAGCAAACCAATCAAGCACTAGAGTTGCTCGCTGCTGTTGGTTTGGCTGATCACGCGTCTACTATGCCGGATCAGTTGTCTGGTGGTATGCGCCAGCGTGTTGCTTTGGCTCGCACCTTAATGCAAGACAAACCTGTTGTGCTGATGGACGAACCTTTCTCTGCGCTGGATGCGGTAACAAGACATAAGTTACAGAGCTTAGCTTGTGAACTGTTAAGAGATAAAACCGTTGTGTTGATTACTCATGATCCACAAGAAGCGGTGCGTTTGGCGGATAACTTGTATGTGTTGCAAGGCACTCCGGCGAGTGCACAGTCACTGTCTGTGCCTAATACAGCGACACCAAGAGTGTTAGACGGTGAATGTGCTGAGTTACAACAAGCGATCTTAGATCAGTTGGAGCGTGATTATGAATGATCTAACGCGAAGCGAAGCTGTGGCGCGTTCAGCTAGCGTACAGACTACCACTACACGCCCTCGTCAGATGAATCCCGTTATGCGTTTGCTTATCAGCAGTGCTGTGATTCTCGGTTTATGGCAAATGGTGGTGGTTATCTTTGAGATGCCTAGCTTCATTCTGCCAGCGCCTGCAGAAGTCTTTTTAAAACTTATTGAACGTTACGATGTGCTACTCAAACACACTTGGGTGACTGCGCAGGAGATCTTACTTGGTCTATTGCTCGGTTTATCCATGGGGCTGTTTTTCGCCCTACAGATGTTGATGTTCGAACCGCTGAAACGCTGGTTGTTGCCTATCTTAATTGCTAGCCAAGCCATCCCTGTGTTTGCGATTGCGCCAGTATTGATGCTGTGGCTGGGTTATGGCATCGCATCAAAGGTCGTCATGGCGGCGATCATTATCTTCTTCCCCGTGACCACTTGTTGTTACGACGGTCTGCGAAATACACCGACTGGTTATCTTGATCTTGCTAAGACCATGGGTGCATCGAAGTGGCAATTGCTTCGCCATATCCAACTTCCTGCTGCACTGCCAACCTTAGCGTCTGGCATTCGTGTGGCAGTGGTGATTGCGCCAATTGGAGCGGTCGTCGGCGAGTGGGTTGGTTCGAGTGAGGGGCTGGGTTACCTAATGCTACAGGCCAACGCACGCATGATCATTGATGAGATGTTTGCTGCTTTGTTCATCTTGGCGGTGCTGTCTATCTCGCTCTACTTCGTTACAGATAAATTACTCAAAAAAGCTATCCCTTGGGAAAACCAATGATGGCTTCGCTCAACATAAGAATAATATTCAAAAGGAAAGGTTAACCGTGAAAAATACAAAATTGATAGGTGCAGTGGCACTGCTTGCTTCATTGGTTTCAGGTCATGCTCTAGCGGACTCTGAACAAAAGAAACTGACACTGATGCTGGATTGGTTTGTGAACCCGAACCATGGCCCGATTGTGATCGCTCAAGAGCGTGGTTATTTTGCTGACCAAGGCTTAGATATCGAAATTCAAGAACCCGCAGACCCAAGCACACCGGCAAAATTGGTCGCGGCAGGTAAGGTCGATTTAGCGGTAACTTACCAACCAAGTTTAACCATGGATGTGGCAGCGGGCCTTCCTTTAGTTCGTGCATCAACCCTTATCGCGACGCCACTAAACACACTAATGGTACTGGATAACGGCAAGAACGATTCGCTAGCGGATCTGAAAGGCAAGAAGATCGGTATTGCGATCGCAGGTAACGAAGAAGCAACAATTGGCACTATGTTAGCGCAAGAAAATGTAGCGTTTACGGACGTGCAAACCATCAATGTCGGTTGGGCACTTTCATCTTCATTGGCATCAGGCAAGGTAGATGCAATTTGGGGTGGCCTACGTAACTTCGAAACCAACCAGTTAGCCCTTGAAGGCTTTAAAGCAAAAGCGTTCTTCCCAGAAGAGCACGGTGTGCCAGCTTACGATGAGCTTATTTTTGTTGCGAACGCAAAGCAGCACGACGATGAAGCGATCAAAGCGTTCAACAAAGCATTAGAGCAAGCAACAACTTACATTGTGAACCACCCACAAGAGTCATGGAGTGAGTTTGTGGCGTATTCACCAGATACGTTGAACAACGAGCTTAACCAACGCGCATGGAACGACACGCTGACTCGTTTTGCACTTCGCCCTTCTGCTGTTGACCTAAAGCGTTACGACGATTATGCACAGTTCATGTTCGACAAAGGCATCATCAAATCACTACCAAAAGCCGCTGACTACGTACCGACTTTTGACTAAGGAATCTCATGAAATACCAAGACTTAATCCAAGCCTGTCAACAAGATTGGCAAGACTACACTGAACATGATTTTGTTAAAACGCTGGCAAACGGCACGCTCGCTCAGCCGTGTTTTTTGCATTACCTGAAGCAAGATTTTCTGTTTTTGAAGCAGTATGCTCGCGCTTATGCATTGGCAATTTACAAGGCTAAAACCTTGGCTGATATGCGTCGTGCACTGCCAAGTGTTCATGCTTTATTAGATTCTGAAATCTCTCACCACGTGACTTATTGTGGTCAGTGGGGTTTAACTGAATCTGATTTGGAAAACGAGCCCGAGGATTTCGGTACAGTCGCTTACACGCGCTACGTTCTGGATGCGGGTATGACGGGTGACCTTGTCGATCTTTATGCGGCACTGGCTCCGTGTTCCATTGGTTACGCTGTGATTGGTAAAGCGCTGTTAGAAAGCAGCGATACCGTATTAGAAGGCAACCCATACGCAAGTTGGCTGCAACTGTATGGCAGTGAAGAGTTCCAGTCTGGCGTAGCAACGGGCGCGGAATACTTCAACCAGCTGCTTGCTGAAATTGATATCAACAGCGAGCGCGGTCAGAACATCGTTCATATCTTCAAAACCGCAACGCGTATGGAAGTGGCTTTTTGGCAGCAAGGGCTGAACGCTCTTAATGATTCAACAGCGGCTTAAAAGCGACTTTTACGAATAAGGATTTATCCATGCTAACTGAACAAATCATCCAATCGTTGCGCGCAGTACGAGAGCAAAAACCACTGGTTGTGAACATCACCAACTACGTCGTGATGAACAACACAGCTAATGCGTTATTGGCGATTGGCGCTTCGCCTATCATGGCACACTCACAACAAGAACTGGCTGAGATGATGTCTTTCTCTGGTGCGCTTGTGATTAACATTGGCACGCTTGATAGTGTTTGGACGCCAAGAATGCGCTTCGCGGTCGAGCAGGCTAACGCGAATAATAAGGTTGTGGTTCTTGACCCTGTAGGTTGTGGCGCAAGTACGCTGCGTACCGAGACTTCTCGTGAAATTGCACGCTTAGCCGAAAAGTTGATCATTCGTGGTAACGCGTCTGAGATTATCGCGCTAGCGGGTGAGCAAGCACAAAGCAAAGGTGTTGATGCACTAGATAGCAGTGATGCTGCATTAGGCGCAGCGCAATGCTTAGTGGCTGAATACGGCGCGAATGTGGTTATTTCTGGTGAGACGGATTACGTTGTCACGAAAGACAGTGTTGTGACGTTAAACAATGGTCATCCGATGATGCCTTATGTCACAGGCATGGGTTGTACCTTAACGGCATTGACGGGCGCTTTCGCGGCTGTCGGTGATGACAGTGGTTTGGCTGCTGCTGCGGTATTGGGTGTGGTTGGCGAAATCTCGGCTGAGAACTCTCGTGGCCCAGGTAGCTTGCAAATGAACTTGCTTGATGAGCTGTATCAACTCGATGAAGATACGTTGATCCAACGTTTGAAGGTTCAGTAGATTCAATCTAGATCTGTATTCCTAGCTTATTAAAAAGCCCTCAACACATATGTGTTTGAGGGCTTTTCTATTGGTGCTTCAAAACCGTATTAACTCGTCGTCGTGTTAGCTATCTCGTTATATGAGCAATTGGCTTCGTTAGGTTCTAAATCGATTCACTTGGTTTTCTAAGTGATGAGCAACTTCGGTTAAGTCGCTCGCTGCGCCAGAAATGCTGCTTACAGACTCTTGGTTGCTCTGCGCGATGGTATTGGCACCTTGCGCGTTTTCACCCAGTGACTTGGTCAAGCAATCTTGCTCATCTACAGATACTGCAATTTGGCTGTTGGCCTGATTCAAATCTTGGATGTGTTGGTTAATCACATGTAAGTTCTGAGAAGCTTGTTGTGCCTGAGTTGAAGCATCTGAAACCGTGCTGTGACTCTCTTTAATCGACTCTAACGCATCTTTAGCGCCACGTTGCAGTGAGGTGATGAGTTCATCAATCTGGCTTGCAGAATCTTGAGTACGCTTAGCGAGCGTTCTTACTTCATCGGCTACCACAGCAAACCCACGACCTTGTTCACCTGCGCGCGCAGCTTCGATAGCCGCGTTCAATGCCAGTAGGTTAGTTTGCTCAGAAACGCCTTTGATGACTTCAAGAATGGCACCAATATTCATCGACTCTTTATGTAGGTCAGTCACTTTTTGACTGCTCACCTGCATGCTTTCATCAGCGCTGCCAATTTCGTGCAGTGTTTTGTCGACTTCTTTTAGACCCATCGCCACATTCTCGGTTGCTTGGTTTGCAACTTGAGACGCGTGGTTAGCACTTTCAGCAATTTCTGATGTGCTGGAAGCCAATTGATCAACGGCAGAAGAGATATTGATCATCTCATTGTTCAACTGTGTTGCGTTGGTCGAGCTGTTATTGGTCACTTGATTCAGCGACTCCGACATCTCACCAATACGCACACTAGAACGGTTCACTTGACCAACAATATCGCGCAGAGATTCAATGGTGATCTCCATGTTGGTCAGCAGTTCGCCGATTTCGTTCTTGCTCTCAATGTTCACTTCAACATTTAAGTTACCTTGAGAAAGCTCATTGGTGATCTGTTTAACTTGTGCGATGCCTTTGGTGATAGAGCGAGTCACCAAAACGGCGCTCGTCATGCCAATCACCAAAGCCACGCCCGTTAGCAAGAAGATGATTTGAACTGAACGTTTTTCACTGGCTTGCAGTTCTGGCGTTAATGCTTGTTTCTGTTGCTCTAGAATACTTTGAGCATCCGCTACTGCGATAGCCAAGCTGTCACCAATCGAGGCAAGCGTTGCAGTTCTTTGAGTGTTTTCAATCATTTGTTGATGAACTTGCTCAAAGCCTTTTGCATACGCTTCGCGCTGGTTAGAGAAGTCTTCAATAAGCTCGCTTTGGTAAGGGGATGATTTAAGAGATTCAATATCGCCTTCAATACCCGGCAACGCGTATTCAAAGATATCTTTACCCGCTTCATAGGTTTTTAGGTCGTTGTTGTTTGAGTAACTCAGTACAGTGATCTTGGCTGCGAGGAAGTTCTCCATCAACATACCCGCGTATAAGCTCGCGTTTGGATCATTGTTGTTGTACGACTCATACAACAAGCTTTGCGCGGCTTTGAGGGCGTTGGTTTCTCGTTTGACCATCTCGACATTCACCAATTGGTCGATGAGCAGCTGGCTCTGTTTCATTGAGCCATAAGCCGTGTCAAATGCCGCCACGCTGTCTTGCACTAATTGCAGGCTAGCTAGGCTATCGGTTTTGGTAGTGGTTTGAATTAAGTTGTTGAGCAGTTCATCAATCGCGAGTTTGCTTGATTGATAATTCGTTTCGTATTGCTCATCCAATGACTCTAAGTAACGTTCAGAGGCTAAACGCATCTGAAGAAAGTGCACTTGAATGTTGCCTGATAATGTCGCCTTGTGGCTGAGCTCACTGTACTGGCTAAAGCCGTTCGACAAAGTTTGGATACCTTTGTAACTCACAAGGCCTGAAATGACGAAAAAGAGTAAGCAGATGGCATAACCCAGCTTGATCTTAAACGCTATAGAAAGGTGGCGCATAACTATCCCTATATTTACCTGATTCCTTCATAGCGAAGTATTCCATAAAACAGCGTTCTGGACAGGCTTAAGTGAATAGTTTGTGTAATAAGTAACGCTTTCGTTAAAAATTTCAGGATTTTTGGTATGCTTTCAACGAGTTGTATATTCAATGGTGCGCGCTTAATTGAGCTAATTTAGTATTAACTTCCATGCACATGATGCGAATTGTCGGTAAAATGGTAGCAACTCAATTTAGACTCCGACTCCAAAGGCACGATATGAACCCTTATAAGCTCTACTTAGTAACGGATGACCAACAAGATTTAGAAACGCTTAAGTTTGTGGTTGAACAAGCAATCGCTGGTGGTGTCACTATGGTTCAAGTAAGAGAGAAGCATGGAGATGTGAGAGCTTTTATTGAACGAGCGCAGGCCGTTAAGTCGATTTTGGCTGGCTCTGGCGTACCGCTGATCATTAACGATCGGGTAGACGTTGCGTTGGCTGTGGATGCTGACGGCTTACATTTAGGACAGTCTGATATGCCTGCAGAGTTAGCACGCCAGTTGATAGGTCCAGATAAGATTCTTGGGTTATCAATTGAAACTGAACAGCAGTTACAAGAAGCCGATAGCTTACCGATCGATTACATTGGCCTCAGTGCGCTTTTTGCCACACCGACCAAGACGAATCTAAAGAAACATTGGGGCTATGATGGAATTAAAATGGCGTTGGAGACAACGAAGCTACCGATTGTCGGTATTGGTGGAATTAACGAATCGAACATCCCGCAGTTAGTTGAGAGCGGTATTCATGGGTTAGCACTGGTATCTGCGATATGTCACGCTGAAGATCCAAAACAAGCGACGCGGGATCTGTTGTCTCTGATGGGAGAGTGAAGGCTTTTAGACTAGAAGATAAATGAGTTTAACTGTTTGTTTTCTAGCTAAAACATAAGCACAGATATGTGCTTATGTTTATCGCTTGAGCTTTTAAGGCAATTTATTTAATACACAGTTTGGTTTACTGAGCGCATAAAGCAACAGTACCGATGATCATAAGAACGATCGCGGCATACCAGCCGTATTGTGCGGTCTTATCAGCAACAAACACCTTAATGTAGTTGAGTTCTTCATGCGCCATTGCAATGAAGTCTGTGTAGTTTATCGATAACTCGCGGCTGGCTTCTTTCAAGTCTTGCTGAAGTTTGTTGAAAGCCTCATCGATGAAGCCTTTTGTTTCTGAAACAGACGGAGTAGCAACCAAAGTTAAGCTATTCCAAACTGCCATACGCGATTCATACTCGCTTTCACTGACACAATTAAGTACGCGTAAATCATACTCTCGTTTGTTACGCTCTTTGCCCATTTTCTCAGGGCAAATATTTCTTAAAACGTTCACGACAAATTTTCCAAAAGGTTCATTTAGATATAAAAAAGCACTCGAAGAGGGCTCATAAACTGGGTGCGAATCAATATTCAAAAGTGATCTATTTGAAGCTTTCACAAGTGGTTGCAGGGCAGGGGCACTTATGTGGGAGATTTGAAGTTGGGTCAGTGGTGTTAAAGAGCGATTTGGGTTTGTCGATATCAGTTTGATAAGACAAACCCTTTGGGATCGCATACTAGTTATGTCACTTTGGGATATCAACTAGGGTGTTTTATCCACACGACAAAGAAAATTATCGGCACGAAAAGCGGAAATGAGGTAGTGCTGGAGAAAACACAACCGTCATTGACTTAGGATTCAGTTGCTGAAATAGGCTGAACTCAAGAATTGGGGGGAGATTAGTTGGCTTGCCATTGATTGTTCTCTAATGAGTGGCCTTTTAGTTTTTCAAGTAAACTTGTTAACACTGGGCCATTGATATGGCTGCGAGACACCAAACAACCCACTGGAGTAATCCAACCACCATGCTCGTGTGCCACTGGCAGTGCTACGAGATCACCTTTCTGAATCCCTTCCATCACCATCATTTCAGGCACATTTGCCCACCCTACGTTCTGTTCAACGAGATCGATGATCGTTTTGTGGTTGTTGGCATACCAAAGCATGGAGCTGATGCCATAGGTGAACCACAATTCGCGCTGCTTAGAACTACGATGCACACATTGGCGGTAGCGCTTTAGGTCTGAGTCTTGAACGACGGGCATTTGGCTCAGCTCGTGAGTGGCGGAGCTAACTGTAAGAAAACGTGCTTGACCCAGTAAGAAGAAGTCCATATCTACTTTAAGTTCACCATCCGCATAGATGATGCCTATCTGTGCTTTGCCGCGTCTGACTAAGTCTTCAACATCGAAGGTTGAGGTGGTAATAATATCGAAGTGTGTGATTGGAAACTGATCAGCTAGTGAGCTGATTATCTTAATGAAATTCTTATCTATGATGCTCTCATCAATGGCAATGATCAGTTCGTGTTCATCTTCTTGTGTCAGCGATTCTACTTTTTGGTCGAAGTACTTTTGTTGGTCGAGAATCGACTTAGCGACAGGCAATAAGGCTTTACCTGTGTTGGTCAAAACAGGGATGTTTTTCTCGCGGTTAAACAGCTCTTGATCGATGGCTATTTCTAGGTTGGCGATCGATTGGCTGACACCAGACTGAGCGCGTTTCAGCTTGCGTGCTGCAGCAGAAAAAGAGCCACTTTCACACACGGTGACGAAGACTTTTAGTTGCTCAAAACTGTACATGTTACTTCTCGCTCAATACCAAATGGGATGATAATGCTCAGGCTATCACTAATCGTGATGGCTGTTAACTTTCTCTTATTATTTCCGATGACATAATCCGAGCTAATCCAACCCATACTAGATTATTCGGAGGAATGTATGAGTACGTTAGAAAGAGTATTTCACTCAGTATTATTCGAAGTTTTGGCTGTAACACTTTCAATTATTGGTTTAGCGATATTTACCGATCATGATGTGAATGCCTTATCAGGAACCATGATAGTTGTTGCGACAATCGCTATGATTTGGAATTACTGTTTTAACCGCATTTTTGATCGCTACTTTACGGGTGAAAAATCTCAGCGTTCACTTAAGCTGAGAATATTCCATGTGGTTTTGTTTGAAGCAGGCTTGTTGATAGCGACGATCCCAGTGATGGCTTTCTTGCTTAATGTGGGGATTTGGCCGGCATTTTTAAGGTTCATCGCGGATTAGCGGGAACTTAAAACAAAAACGGTAGTAAGTGATATGG
>NZ_JBGONH010000077.1:0-18095 GCF_041439075.1 Vibrio sp. FF145 | reverse complement strand
CCACAACGGTATGCTAAGAACAAAAATGCCGTTCACTCTTAAGTGAACGGCATTAAACCCCATAGGGTGTTTCTCTACAGACTTGAGTCGGTTTACCAGGGAAGTAAGTATTTACTTTCTGAAAGGACATTGGGTGGAAAAATGTCCATTTACCTGATTTTTCAAAATTTGATAGGTTAGGAACATCAGCACAATCAGGAGCGTTTTCCTTGTGTTCAAATGTGGTCCAAATGAATTCAGGATGATTCCTTGTTTTTCGCACTACATGAATCCCAACCAAGCCCATTAGAACATTACTCCTTACAGCCCCGTCGGTCTAACTACAAAGCGGTTCTCCTGCATTCATATCTTGAGAGGCATGCGGAAGAGGAGTTAAAAGCGTTCAGGGATTAACGGTTCAAATGACCTGTCTTTAAATCACATTCTGTCTTCCCTGCATACAACGGAAGATAAGCTTATTGCAACCGTTGAACTCTATAATTTAGATGGTAAATTCTTATCGAGGGGTTTCGGGAAAGGACAGTGGGCGGTCGTTGGGGCTTATTTTCAAGTTTTTGAGCACATGATGTTAGAGCACCAGTTTACTACTTCCCATATTGAGGTGGTGCTTGAATCCGTTAGCTGTCTTTACTTTTATATACAAGATTCTGATCAGTTAAGTGCTCTATTGTTTCTTTAAAGAAAGGGAGATACAGGCGGCTATAATAGTGAGGCTGCCTAATGTCGTCATCCAGCCTGGAATTTCATGCCAAAAAATCACCCCCCAAAGTAAATTGAAGACCAGACCAATATAGCGGGTGACTGCTACCACTGCAGCGTTTTCATGACTGAATGCCTTTGTCAGGAAAACTTGCCCAATCAGTGAGACAATACCAATGGCAATCAGATAAATCCAAGTAATGCCCTGTGGGACTACAAATTCATCTTTCATCCAGTAACTGGATATCAGCATAGCAGTGAAAAGAAAGTAGAAGACAATCTCGTAAATATGGTGCTTTTTGCTTAGGTGGCGAATAGTGATAGAGGCAGCCGCTGCAAAAAAGGCACTCGCCACCCCCGCAAGTGCATAAAGGTTAAACGTGTCGTAGTTAAATGGATTAACAATTATGGCCACTCCGATTAAAACTAGAGGCAAAAGCAACGCCGCTTTTCTAGGGAGTGTTTCGCCCAGGACCAGGCTGGAAAGCAATATAACGAAGAACGGGGATAGGTAAGCCAAAATGACGGCATCCGCTAGAGGTATATGGGCAATGGCGTACACGAAAGCAAGCAGATAAAAGGCTCCGAACAGACCGCGAAGTACAAGCAATGGGATCCCCGTTTTGGAAAACCTTATATTCGCTTGCCACATTAAACATAAAATCAGAACGGTTCCTATTAGGCTTCGAAAAAAGACAATTTCAGAACTTGGAATCGTCAAGCTGGCCGCTTTAATAAGTGCGTTCATGACACTAAAAATAAAAGCAGAAAATATAGTTAACGCCACACCGTTGTTCATTATGGCTCTCTCTAAAGATCGTTTGCCCGACGTACCCAAATGAGGTACTTGAGCGCTTGAGTGTGACATTCTTTAATCAAAAGGTTAGGGAGTTGAGACCGACTTAACCAAGATTCGAAGGTGCTTAGCACACGGTTGATGCTCGGTAAGGTAATTCCATACTCTCTGCCTAATACTTTAAGCCAGTAAAGAGTCTGTAAATCTTCTTTGGGGATCCGAGGTAAAAACAACTTGCCTTCATTCACCTTGCCTTTGGCATAGGGCACAGCAGAGAAGTTGAAGTAGTATCCATTTGCATCTGGCTTAGAAAAAGGGTCTATCAGGATCGCGCTGTATCGTACGTAAACCAAATATTCCTGCTCTATCGGTGTGAGTGACATGAACTCTTCAATTTGACTACGACGGATCGTTTCCGGCTGCACAGGGTAGTTGTCATCATTGAGGAATTGTAACAAGTTGAATGGGGTTCCCTGAAAGTGAATTATTAATCTTGATATATCACGCCATAGCTCAACCAAGGTGTGAATGGTTTCGGTAGTAATCGGCCCCTCAGGGAAAAGTTTGTACATGTATTTCACTTCTCTCGTGTCACTCAATATGTGATTGAGCGAGAAAGGTGTAAGGAAAAATGCGGGATGAACGAAAGAGGTAATGTTTCTTCCCTCGACGCTGAATCCATTTTCCAACTCAACAACATCAACACCGACCTCCGCTAAAGTTTGAGTCAGCAGACTCAGGACAGCACATTTAGTTTGACTGGAGTAAGCATAAATCCGTTTTTTTACGGCTTTGGTCATGACATGAACCCCAGCTTGGCCTGTGGTGAATTTAGTGGCCGCAAAGTAATTGGAAAACACCAGTACATTGGGGGTTAAATTCAGCTCTGCAAAAAATCCCTTCACAAGCTGGTGGCCACCAAATAAGGATGAAATGAGAACCACGGTTTTGACGGCACTCAAATAAGATTTGGGTAAAGCCAACAGAACATCAGAATACGCATGAGATGGCGTGGCCAGAACCAACGTTTCCCATTGTCCGTCTATTGCTCGTAAATCTTCAAAAACCGCATTAAATGTTACTTGTCCGGCCAGTAGTTCCAAAGAGGGTTTTGCAGCAAGAACATGCGCAACACTTTCGTTGTGTAAACTTTCGAACATGGGTCGCCAACGCTCGGATGAGCGGTTTACTAACCCTAGTTGTTCGCACTGGTTTTTTATGATCTTTGCTGTCTGAAATGCGGCGGGGCCTGTGCCTACGATCAACACTTTTCCTAATGAAATAGTCACTTTGTTCGCTCCATCAAGACAGTTTCATAGATCGCGGAATCATTGAGGAGTAGTTTGGTGTCCCATCCGTCTATTAGGTGAGGGTTGAAAGGGTAATTAAAGGCGGATCTCAAACCGTTGCCAAACCTGACCAAGATCCGGTGAGAACGGTGTAGGTGAGGTTTAAGTTGCTTAAGTACTTCCCATTTATGCTCGACTAAAGAGGCGATTATGATATGGGTCGGTCGGAAAGCGACAAATTCTGTAATGAGATCTTTGCAGCTAAAAGTAGTAGACAAGTGGGAGAAGTCTAGCTGGTTCGCCATCGTCACTGCCTGCTCATCAATATCGATGCCATGAACTGCAGCACCCGTAAACTGAGAGATAGTGACCGCAGAAATCGGATATGAACCAGAGCCGATAAACAGCACTCTTGAGTTGCTTTTTATCTCTGCGCTCTTGAGTTCAATCTTTGTGTTTTCAGAAAGTTGGTATAAATATTCACTGAGGTTAAGTGGGTGTTCTTTGGCACATTGAGATTGATGCTTTTCCAACATACACAGGGCTTTTACGGTCGTTTCACGAAGTTGCTTAATTAGACGATCATGCTCAGGGGTATCCCCCAACTCTTTGCTAATGGCCTGAGGGTTTTCCTGCAAAATCCAAGAAGATAACTCATCCAATTTTTCCTGTAAAAGGGTAAAACAATTACAATTTTCTAGACTGTAATGCGTCAAAGCTTGAATTTGAGATTCAAACGTATAGACAGCAATTAATAATTGATAGTGCTTGTTAGTCATTGTCATAATAAGTTCCCATTGTGCTTAATCAGTTTCAATAATACGAACTGGGGTGACGTGGGTATGCCCATGTACGCAACAACCTACGTCCACATGAACCTGATATATTTGGCTAAGCCTTTCAGAGTCGAGCACGTCTTCTGGTCTACCGTGGTGTTGAATGATGCCGTCACTCAGTAAAAGAAGACGGTCGCAGTAACGAGCGGCAAGAGAGATATCGTGCAGTACAGCAATGGTGATGATGTTTTTCGCTCGGGTATATTGACGAACAAGGTCTAAAATCTGAACTTGGTGCTTGAGATCTAGGGCACTTGTTGGTTCATCTAAAAGTAAAATATCGGGTTCAGCGACCAGAGCTTGTGCCAATGAAACCAGTTGTTGCTGACCGCCACTGAGCTGAGAAAACTGTCTTGGGGCGATATTTATCAGACCTAAATAAATAAGGATGGCTTCTGCTTTTTGTTCTTGTTCAAATGTGATGTTCCAACTCAGCTGATGCACCAAGCCAAGCAACACAAACTCAAGAACAGTTAATTGACAGGCCGATTTGTTGAGTTGACACAGGTATGAGAAGGATTTGGGGGGTAACCTTTGTCCATTTCCTTCACTTGAAGTAATTTTCCCAACAGAAGGGAGGATGCCCGTGACAGCCTTGAGTAATGTCGTCTTTCCTGCGCCATTTGGACCTAGAATGGCGGAAAATTCTCCGCCACAAAAATGCGCTTCTACCTTCTTTAAAACGAGCTTTTCCCCAACCGTTACGGAAAGATTTTCTATTGAAAGCGACTTCATCAGATAAACCTCCGGCTCATTAGAAAATAAAGAAGAATCGGGACGCCTACCAAGGAGGTGACAATACCAATTGGAATGATAGCGCCTGGGACAATCACTTTAGCAATAAGGGACGAGGTACATAAAAGTAACGCTCCCATTATTGCGGCCAAAGGTAAGTAGAAACGCTGATCTTCGCCGACTAATATTCTTGCTAGATGAGGAGCTACCAGGCCAATGAAACCAATGGTTCCGACAAATGACACCGCTCCTGCTGTCAACAATGAACAAAGCAGAAACATCTGTAACCTTAATTTGCTGGTCTTGATCCCCAAGGCGAGTGCGCGCTCTTCGCCAGAAGTGAGGGCAGTGAGTGCCCAAACCTGAGACAACGCGAAGAACAAACCGAACATGAAAACGGTTCCTGAAACAAAGAAGGATAACCAACTCGCTTTCTGCAGACTGCCAAACAGCCAAAAAACAATTTGTTGAAGGACTTCTGGTGACGCCAAATATTGAATTAATGACTGTAGAGCCTGGAAAAAGAACAGAACGACTATACCGGCTAAAATGAGTACTTTGGCGTCCATATTTCGGTTCCGACCAATTATGTAGATCGCCAGACTCGCGAATCCAGACGTTAAAAATGCCGCGAACGGCACGCCTAACCAATGCAAACCAAAGACCGAAAAACCGCTTAAGAAAGCTATGGCTGCACCGAACCCAGCAGCGGCAGAGATGCCAAGGGTATAGGGGCTTGCTAGTGGGTTGGCTAACAGGGTTTGCATCAAACCGCCGGCTAACCCGAGTGAGGCACCAACCATTATACAGGTGAGAGTGGCGGGTAATCGAAGTTGCCAGATAATGAGTGATGATAAGCTATCACCAGAGGGGCCACCTAGGAGTGCCTTAAGAACTTGTTCAATACTTAGCGACGATGAGCCAGTACCGATATCGAATAATGCGGAAAGGCTCATCGCCAGAAAGGTTGCCAACACAATCTTGAGCCGCTGCTTCTGCAATCGTTGATAAATCCCGCGGCTGGAATTAAGGTCAGGCGACATTCTAATGCTTTCATTCATGGCTTGATCCCACCTGAATCATGAAAGTCCCTCTGAGCTCTTGCGGCATGTAGTTCTTAAAAAAAATTTGGTGCAATTTCTTAGGATCAATGTCTTTAAATGCTTCCGGGTAAATCGATTTCGCTAGATACAACAAGAAGATGTGGTCGTAAATAGTACGAGTTCCTGAATGGTAGACGCCATAAACGTCACCATTTTGAACAGCAGTCAGTTGTTTCCAACCAGCGCGGCTTAGGTATGGGCGGTATCTAGTCTGCACTTCTTCCATGGTGCTGTCGAAGCCAAGGAGTGCGCTGTCGCTATGCTTCGCCCAGTGGGCACCTGATATAAATATGACCTCTGGGTCTTGGCTTAACACATATTCGGGAGTTAGGTGGGCAGAGCCTTTAAACATACCATTGGCAATGTTGTCGGCACCCGCCATGGTCAAAAGGTTGCCCCACATTGTGGTCGAGTAAGATTTACCGTATTCGTTTGGTCCACCTGTGCCTGCTTCAACATACACACGGCGTGTTTCGTGGTTTTCCAAGTGTTTAGTAACACGTTGTTTTACCGTGTTTACTGCATTTGCGTATTCAGTTGCAATCGTTTCTGCCCGCTTTTCTGTGCCCATGACTTTACCAATAACACGTGCGCTAGTGACGTGTTTTTCAAGCGTTTGAGCATTGAAATCCACAACGACTACTTTGATGCCACTTGTTTCAAGGATTTCAACTTTTTCAGCAAGAGATTCATATTGCCACGCCGCAATAAGTGCAACATCAGGCTTAGTTAACAAGAGCCTCTCGAAATCAAAAGTACCTGTGTAAATAGAACCGGAGTCAATAATAGTTTCTAGCTCAGGAATGATTTTTTTATAGGTGGTCCATTGAGATTGTCGGTAATCTTTCCAAGAATTTCGAGGGAAAATAACCACTTTTTTGTAGGCATCTGGGCCCACGATTGCAAGATAGTCTTCGAAATAAAAACCTAAAAAGATGCTTTCTGCTGGTTTTTCTAAATGTACATCCCTGCCGAGTACATCCCTGAATTGAATGTCAGCAAAAGTACTTGCGACGTAGCCTAAAAACAATGCCACCAGACCAAGTACTTGCAAACAATGTCCTTTTTGTCCTTTCACTCATTCCTCTCCAAGTTAACTTTATTGTTATGTTATAACATATATTAAATGGGAGGGTCGAAAGCGAATTTAATTAGTAATTTAATTATTAATTATTAATTTGATAGGTGGAGGTTTAAAATTTCTTTTTATTTTCAATTGGTTGGAAAAGAAATGTTTGAGGCGACGGATTGTCATTGCTCTTATCTCTTGAAGAGGGGGCCTTGAGTTAATTTCCACCCACTTACGCTTAAGAACTAAACATATTTTTGTTTACGTGCCTACCATCCTTCTATGCTAAGTACGTATTGTTGAGCAACTTCGGCGTTTTTCAAGGTAGTTGTCATCATTCGCTTGTTTACTAAGCAGCTTCTCTTTCTGGATTTAGGTGAATGTCACCAACAGGTTCACAGTTTCTGATATCACCTGGCCAGCGTTCAGGGTTTAGCTCTTTTGCTGCGAGTAATACCTTTGCTCGGCGCTTCAAGATCTCTTTATCTTTTCCATTGTGACGCTCTGAAGGCGTGACGTAATTTAGCTTACTGTGCTTATGCTCGGTGTTGTACCAGCGTACGAAGGCTTCAACCCAACTTCGACTACTGTTGATACTTTCAAAGCCCTTTGTTGGCCAGCTTGGCATGTACTTTACCGTGCGGAACAATGATTCGACATACGGGTTATCATCGCTGACTCTTGGGCGGCTATACGATGAGGTAATACCTAACTCTTCCATTTTTGCTTTAAACGTCAGCGACTTCATCGGTGCACCATTATCTGAGTGAAGAACCAGCGCTTGATTGAAGCATTGCTCTCGCATCAACGTTCGTTGCAGAAGTTGTGACGCCAGCTCACCGCATTCACGCTCATACACTTCATAACCAGCGATTTTTCGACTGTAGATGTCCTCGATGACATACAGGTAATAGTGTTGGCCTCGAACTTTTGAAGGTAAGTAAGTGATATCCCATGTATAGACTTGGTTCGAATCTGTCGCTGTGTAACTTGATGGCTTCGCTTGCTTCTGCCTACTTCTTTGACGACCTCGTCTGTGGAGTTGTCCCTGTGCACTCAGCACCCGATAGTAACTCGATTCAGAGGCGATATACTCACCTCGGTCAAGCAGTGTCGGGACGATTTGAGTCGGAGGTAAGCTTGCGAACTCAGAGCGGTTACACACCTCGATAATCGCATCACGCTCTTGCTGAGAGAGCTTGTTAGCAGGCTCTGGCCTGATGCATATCGGCCTTTTGTCAGCTTGAACTTCACCTTGCTGATACCAGCGACGATACGTTCTCAAGTCGATTTGAACTTCATGGCAAGCTGGCTCTAAACGGCATCCGCATTGCTTCGCTTCAAGGATAAGAGTCACTATGGTCTGCCTTTCATCGGTTGAGGTTAGTCGTCCTCTGGCTCTTCCCCGTAAAAGGCTCTCAGCTTTTTTCTTAGTACCAAGAGGGCGGCCGTTTCAGCGAGTGCTTTTTCTTTGAGTCGTAAATCTTTCTTCAACTCTTTGATTTCAAGTTTGTCAGCTTTAGCCTGCTTCTTTGCTTCAGCTTCCTGCTCTTTACTCGACTTAAACCCTTGCATACATTCGCTGCGCCAACTTTGGATTTGTTCAGGGAAAAGACCTTTTTCACGACAATATTGGCTGAGTTCACTTTCGGTCATCGAGTAAGTCTCGGCAACAATGGCGAGTTTAGTTTGAGCAGACCACTGCTCTGATGAAGTGTTGCTATTTGGCACGGCGGCTCCTGAACGTCTGAGTTGCTGGCGCCAATGATAAAGGGTCGCAGTGCTAATTCCTTCCTCTTCCGACACTTCTTTAACTGACATCGAATAGGGAGGCAACAGCTTCTTCAATATAGCTTCTTTTCTTTCTACTGAGATACGAGACACAATTACTCTTTATCGCCCAAACTGGTTAAATTTTAACAGTGACAACTATCCTGCCAGAGGGGGACTTATCGCTCTAATTGTTGTTTTTATTAATAAAAAAGTGCGCCTCCTTGATGTAAGTAAAGAGGCGCCTCTCTTTTTTAAGAGACGGAAAGAGCGAGGTGTCATGGATTAGCGATTGCTTTCGGGATCTGGGCCTGCGTTTTTTGAAAGGTCTAAGATCGATTGCAGTTCATCTTTTTAGTTAAACAAATTTGGCTCGACTGGTCATTGACGCTAACGTTTACAATCTCTAATTCGTGCCAAAAGTAGAAATAGGTGATTACCAGGGCTTTCTGACTCTGAGTTCAAGGCATTAATAAAAACAGTCAGCAACTATGACTTCCTATCGGCTTAGAAATTTTAAAACAATCTAAAGAGAAAAATCTGTCGCCATTCTGTCGCCATAAGTAATGTTATTTTTTTGTAAATGATTGTTTTTGAGATGCTTGTATTCTCGTTGGATATAATGGCTTCTTTGATTCAATCTGGCCTAGATCTAACACCAATTATCACTCACCACTACAAAGTGGACGACTTCCAGAAAGGCTTCGACATGATGCGCTCTGGTATGTCAGGTAAAGTAATTTTAGACTGGGAGTAGGTTACTACCAGTTTTGAATGTTAGAAGGCAACAGGTAAAACTGTTGCCTTTTTTATCGCCACTCTGTAGCCATATTTAATTTATAAATAATTTAACTAATTGATATTTATTGGTTATTTTTTATTTCGCATATAGTGGCAAGTTTGATTCAATCAGGGTTAGACCTATCACCAATCATTACCTCATCACTTTAAAATTGATGATTTCCAAGCTGGCTTCGATGCTATACGTAGGGGGCTTTCTGGCAAGGTTTTCCTTGATTGGGAATAGAAAAATTAGGCTCTAAATAGCAAAAGGCGACAGTGAAAATTGTCGCCTTTTTTACGAATAAAACAGCTAAATAACGGTCGTTTACAGTGTCTACCGCCACTTTGTCGCCATTAATTCTCTAATGGATTGAGGGGCTTTGTTGCGTAATTCAGTGGAACTAAATCCAGAACCTACGATCTGATCAGCTACGTCCACTCTCTCGTAGCCCTATTCCTAAACCTTTTTATAAAACAACCAACTGGAAGCAATACAACCAATCACTCATTAACCGTGGCTCTCTGACTTTTTAGATTGATGAAGAGGCAATAAGCGGTTGGGCGCAAAGCGAACAGAATAAGCGCGGGAGGCCACGTCGGTTCAGTGGTTTAGCTATCACGACAGCGCTGCGAGGATTTATCGACTCGATATTTAGGTTAGCCCATGTTCCGTTAAGTTGTCCGCATTACACCTGCATCAGTCGTAGAGCCAAGCAAGTTGAGGTCTCATTTAAGACTAAAACGAGAGGAGCGATACAACACCTAGCCATTGATGGTACTGGCCTTAAGGTTTATGGCGAAGGTGAATGGATGGTCAAAAAACACGGGACGGATGGCAAGCGTAGGGTCTGGTGAAAGCTTCATATTGCCGTCGATACAAGCACTTATGAGATCATTGCCGCCGAGCTAAGTTTATCGATGGTTACAGATGGAGAAGTCCTCCCGAACTTACTGAAACAAACACGCCGAAGTCTCCTTGAGGTGTCAGGTGATGACGCTTATGACACAAGAGCGTGTCACGCTGCTATTAAGATTAAGGGAGCCATTGCGCTTGTTCCCCCAAGAGAAGGGGCAGCCTTCTGGGAGTGTGGTCACCCTCGAAATCTCACCGTGGGTTGCCAGAAGTTATACGGCTCAAATAAGTATTGGAAAGAGCGGTATGGATACCACAAACGTTCATTGTCAGAAACAGCGATGTATTGAGTTAAACAGTTGCTAGGAGGACGATTGAGCTTAAGAAATTACAATGCCCAGGTGGGTGAAACTTACGCGATGATAAAAGCGTTGAACAAGCTTACTGGGTTAGGTGTGCCTGAAACTTGTCGTATTGACTAAGAAATACGCGAAACGGGGTAGCTCTATCTCTAAATTTAATTACGCAACAAAGCCGCAAGGAGGCTACCTAATACTTACAAATGCAGAAAGGCCGCTAAGCTACCTTTCTACGATAATGTTACGGACATTACTCCGTATTATCTGGTGTTCTATAAATCTGCAACCAATGTCGCGCTGCAGTACTTGTTGGAGGCGCTATTTCATGATCACGGATAGTACAATACCGACCATATTTTACTACAACCGTATGATTTGTTGTATTAATTTTACACTCTTGAAAAGAGCCCCATCTCGCCCGACTTTATTACCAGGCGCTACATAGATAGCCATACAAAACCTTTAAACTAGTTTAACAGCAATATTGTTCATATTTGATGTAGTGATGAATCTAAGAAAAACAAGGTTATCCGTAAAAAGACATACGTTTTAAAAAACTCACTAAAAAAAATTATTGGTGTTCATTATTCCTATGTTCAATTGCGTGACTCCGTAACGCAGAACAGCTCCTAATAGGGAGCTGTTCTTGTGTCTAAATTTGGGCCACACTAAGTGCCGTTACGTTAAATAAATGAAACAACTAGTCTACCGAGCTAAACGTGTATCCCTCACGAGGGATAAACGGAGCTCGGAAATCGCCTTTTAAAAAGTAATAGATATCTTGTGAGTTATCATGGACAACCTCGTAGCAGCTTTCCCCACTACCAAAGTTTGAACAATATTTATTATTTTTAATGCGCCATGTGCCTTCGCTGGGTTTTACATCACCACTACTCATCCACCACGTTGTGCCTGAATCGGAAAAATATTGAACTGTTTTTTTCCCGTAATGAACACCATGAATAGTATTATTGCTAAGCAACAAATCTACTTCTGGTGAATTAACCGGCACTTCTTTAGCTAAGACAGAACATGTTACTCCTAGAAGTATTACTGCAATGATTTTTTTCATTTATATCTCCATTATATTTATAATTACGTTAAATCGCATATATAGAAACCCAATTCAGATTTAATATCAATTCAAAAAATGAATAATTAGAGCAAATTTGATTGGTATTTATACCCGTGATCATTGAAGATGCTTGATTTTCTTTAGAATCAGGATCATGCTACGAGCCATGAAAATTGCACTGACTCCTCAACAGAAACTACAACTCGGACAAATGCACGACAATGAACGTGACAGTCGAGTTTGCGACCGTATTAAGGCTGTTTTGCTAGCTTCTGAAGACTGGAGTCAGACTATGATTTCACAAGCCCTTCGTATTAATGAATCGACCGTTGCACGTCACCTCAGTGACTACGTTCTTTCTGAAAAACTTAAGCCTGAAAATGGCGGAAGCCAAAGTAAACTTTCTGCTACTCAAACCATGCACCTAATCGAGCATTTGACTGAGAAAACCTATTCTCATACTCATCAAATTGTCGCCTATGTTAAAGAGACATTTGGACTTGATTATACGGTTTCAGGTATGAACAAATGGCTTCACCACAATGGCTTTAGCTACAAGCAGCCGAAAGGCGTTCCACACAAGTTTGATGAAGCAAAACAACAAGCCTTCATAGATGGTTATAAATCACTAAAGGCAAGCTGTGGTAAGGGTGAAACGATAGTTTTTATCGACGCTGTTCACCCAACCTTATCAACCAAAATATCTCATGGCTGGATACGTACTGGTCAGGATAAAGTGATTGAAACAACGGGTGATCGCAGCAGATTGAACATTATTGGTGCACTGAACCTGTCGGATATTGGTGCCACCATTGTTCACGATTACGAAAGCATTAACAGTGAAAGTATTGTTCGCTTTTTCTGTAAGTTAAGAGAGAGCTATCTGTTAGCCCATAAGCTTCATATCATCTTAGATGGTGCAGGATATCACCGCAGTGACTTAGTCAAAGATGCGGCGTTTGTCCTAAATATCGAACTGCATTATCTTCCACCTTATAGCCCAAACCTAAACCCAATAGAGCGGCTATGGAAAGTAATGAATGAGAAGTCGAGGAACAATGTTTACTTCAAAAGCAAACGGGACTTCAAGGCGGCAATAGGTCAATTTTTTACTGTGACTCTTCCAGAGATCGCAGGCTCTTTGACATCTCGAATTAATGATAAATTCAAGTTCTCAAGCCTGCATCTTCAAGTTGATTGGGTATATAGCCACTATCATTATGTTCAATCGTGTGAATCTGTTCTTGTAGGCGTTGTTGATCAAATCAGCTTGAGGTTCAACGACGCCATATTTGACTAATAGTTAGCTTCTAACAGGCATACCTAGTCCTATGACTTTGTTTATAGCTTTGACATTCGCCCTAATGATCTGCTCCAGTTAGACTGGAGAAGGTATTAAGCGACATATTGTTTTTCAAAGTTAATTGGGCTTAGATACCCAAGAGCCCTGTGCCTTCTTGTTCGATTATAAACAACTTCGATGTATTCAAAGAGTGCTTGAAGCATCTCTTCTCGCATCATTATCGGCTCGTCTTGGACAGCTTCTACTTTCATTGAGTGGAAAAAGCTTTCAAAACAGGCGTTCCAACAATTACCACGACGGCTCATGCTTTGAGTTATACGATATCGACAAACTCTCCGCTTGCCATCTGTCTTGCGTTTTTGACTTTCCATTCACCTTCGCCATCAACCATTGGCCAGTCGCATCAATGGCTAGGTGCTGTATTGCTTTTCTCGTTTTTGGCTTAAATGAGACCTCTACTTTCTTTGCTCTACGATTGAGCCTGGTGTAATGCACAACCAATAGCTTACGGAGAAATGGATCATTTTCATGTCTTAAAAATTGTATCTTCAAGTTGAGTGAGTCGAGTACTAGCGATATTTACCTTGAACCACATAGTTTTCTCGCTTATTGCTCTTCAGATTGCTCCAGAGACGCAACCCAGCGCAGGATCTCTGCGGTGGCTTCAATAAGATCGCCAGGAATGTATTGGTCTAACTGCCCATCCGCATATAACGCACGTGCGAGCGGTACTTTCTGCATCACCGGAACCCCTTCTTCTTTGGCAATCGCAATCATACGCTTTGCCATCGCATCAGTCTCTTTTAGGGTAATCACAGGCAGAGGTGTTTCGCCCTTTTTATAGTACAAACCGATGGCAATGTGTGTTGGGTTTGTAACCAGCACATTCGAGCGTTTAACGTTATCTCTTTGGTTAGAAGTTTGCATTTCTTGGTGCAGTTGACGACGTTGACTTTTTATTTCAGGGCTGCCTTCCATCTCTTTGTATTCACGTTTCACTTCATCTTTGGTCATCTTTAACTGTTTAGTGTGGTCGAACTTTTGGTAAGAAAAATCGGCTGCGGCAATCACAATAAAGCCTACCGCAGAGATAATCATCAATTGTTTGATTAATACGCCAGTGATGATCGGTACACACTCTAACCCACAGGTAGGTATCTGCAGTAACGTGTTTAAGTTACCTTTCAGCGTTATCCAAATAATGCATGAAAGTAACGAAACTTTGAGAATGGACTTAATAAACTCAATGATACTCTTTAACGAAAAAATTCGCTTTGCCCCTTCGACTGGATTGATCTTCTTGATGTCCGGTTTGACAGACTCGCCACTAAATAGAAAGCCGAACTGTCCCATGTTAGCCATGATGGCGACTAAGGTTGCAATCAAGAGGATCGGCGCAAGCAGATAAACCATTTCTTTGGCGATGGCGATAGCTACGTCGAGTAGTGCATCTTGAAAGCCCTGATATGCCAATTTGCTTGGCAGTAAAATTAGGGCAGATATGTGCGACATATAGTAATCGGCGAATGCAAACAACACGACAATCAAAGACAGAATCAATGAAGATGAAATGATTTCCTGACTTTTTGCAACTTGCCCTTTTTGGCGGGCATCCCTGAGTTTTTTTGGGGTGGGGAGTTCAGTTTTTTCTCCGCTCATTATTAGGACCTGTTTATTTATTTTGGTTGAATTTTGTTCGAGATAAAGCGTTTTAATCAGGTGAGAGGCGGACGGCTAATTCCTTTTCGCCGAATCGTTCTAAGTAAATCCCTCTCAACAAAGAGTAAAACGTTTTAGCTGAACTCTTTGGACGGCGTTTGTGGTTTCTTTCCACTGCATTATAGGTTTATCGAATAGAGTTACCACATTTCAAAGCATCTATTTTTGCAAGAACAATCTACAAGTCGCTGCAAAAATAAGTTCGAGAGATAAGCAGACTCTAGCGATTACCAAATAGTGTTTAGCTGCTCTGAGAACAGTGCGATTTCAGAGAAAAGTGCTTGAAAGTGGTTCATCATCAGAGCCAGATACACAATCAATAACACACTGGCGATGGCACTTTTGATCGGCATTGCCAAGAAGAAAACGTTGAGTTGTGGTGCGAATCGGCTGATGAGCGCAAGCCCAAACTCGGCAAGGAACATCGCCAGTACTATAGGCGCAGACATCAAAACTCCAAGCCACATTAATTGCTCAAATTGGTCGTAGAAAAAGCGTGCCCACCCTTCTGTTATGGTTGGAAAAAAACCTATCACAGGCCATGACGAGTAACTGGAAAATAGCGCATAAAGAAAAGTGACAAAGCCACCGCCCGAGAAGAACAAAGTGATCAGAGTTTGAGTCAACAATACTGCCGTTGGCGTCGATTGCGAACCGAGGGTGGGGTTAAACATGCTCGCCATGGCTGCGCCTCGCTGGTTATCCACGAGAAAGCCTGCCGCCTCGATTGCCCAAAAGGGGATCGCCGCAATAAAGCCAATGAGCAGACCCAATAACACCTCTTTCCCCAAGATAACCATTAACCAGATTCCATCCGTTTCTGCAGGTAAATTTTGTTGATTAATTATAGGAAATATAAAAAGTGCAAGAGAACACAAGATTCCATTTCTCACCATGGTGCCACCCAGCATTTGCTTGTTTAAGATCGGCAGGAATATAAAACAAGCCATTAACCTAGGAAGCGTTAAGCTGTACAGGAACAGTGCGTGGTGCAAATCATCGTAACTCATCGTATTTGCGGGATTTTATCTAAGGTCAATGTTGCAAACGAATGCAGCTCGGCGCCCAACCACTGTGCGGTAACAAACAAGGTAATTATGACGGCAATCAGTTTAACGACAAATCCCAACGTTTGTTCTTGAACTTGAGTCAGTGCTTGGATGAGTGAGACTAAGGTGCCAACAAACGCCGCAACCAGAATCGGTGGCAGCGACAAGAATAGAACAAGCGTTAAAGCCTGAGTGGCAAAGTGGATTATTTCGGCCGGATTCATATTTCTCTCCTCACTATCCGTAGCTGAGTACTAAGCCATGAGTTAGCTTGGTCCAACCGTCAAGTAACACAAAAAGCAGTAGTTTGAATGGTAGCGAAATTGTCATCGGCGATACCATCATCATCCCCATTGCCAGTAGGATGTTGGACACGATTAGGTCGACAGCGATGAAGGGCAGATACAACAAGAAACCAATCTCAAATGCCCTAGTTAGTTCACTGACCGTGAAGGCGGGGAGTAACAACAATAAGCTGTCTGACTCTAAGCGGTCGAAGTACTTCTGTGGCCACAAGGTTCTCGCAGCATCGGTAAAAAACACCGTTTCAGTTTCACGGATGTGTTTTTTCAAAAACTCTCGATATGGCTGCAGTCCGCTTTCAATCAGCCCTTCAACACTGTCGGAATCTTCTAGGGATATTTCATGTTGTGTAACGTAGTCGTAGGTTTCAAATCCTACTGGTGCCATAATGAAGATCGACAAAATTATCGCCAATCCGTACAGCGCCATATTGGGTGGTATTTGTTGTACACCCAGTGCGTTTCTCAATAGAGAGAACACCACAGCAAGCTTTACGAAAGAGGTCGCCATCATTGCAATGAAAGGAACCAAAGCAAGTAGGGCGAGCGTGACGATTAGGTTCAGTTCATCAGGTAACTGGATCATGCTGGCTCCTGACTACCGCCAAACAATTCGAGAACGCGAACACCTAAGCGTTCATTGATGCTCACAAGTTCACACTCACCAATAATTCTTCCGTTTGCTCGCATAGTGACCGGGTTTGAAATTGGCTGGTTAAGCTCAAAGGTAAAGCCAGGTTGTAGCGCGTTAAGTTGTTCTAAAGTTATGGTTTGCTGACCAACATCAAAAGTGAGTTCAATTGGCAGTTGCTTGTGGTCGGTAAGTACTTCAGAGCTATTGATATCGTTCATATTGGTTTCTTTATCTAGGATGTGGAGTATGGTTTCGTCGAGTTGGCATCGCCAAAGGTTTTGATTGGATATCTGAAAGAGCACTTGATGTTGTGCGATGTGGCAATCATCGAAAAACACCACATCCCCCAATTCCAGTTGCTCGAATTGGCTGACTGCCAAACGTGTTTTGCCAAAACTCAACCAGAATGGTAGTGCAATATTTTGACTTAGGTAAGATGGTGCTTGTGGCAACGCGCCAAGTAGCACATCTCGACCTTCATGCACCCAGAGGCTAAGAGATGCGTCATCACGGTTGATGGTGAGCATCAATACATTCTCTTGCTGAGTTTGCTGTTCAAGAGGTTGTAACTTGCTTAAGACAGGAAGCTGCCCAAAAAGACGTTTAATCACATCGGTGTATGGTTCAATCTGGCTATTGAGTAACGCCAATTGCAATGAGTTTGGTAGTGATTCAAAAGCCGTTGAGTCAAGCATGTCATGTAACCACAACTGTAATTGCGCACCACAAAAATCTATTTTGATCGTTTGCCCTCCAATGAATAACGCCAAACGATAGCCAGTAAATTGAGGTTTTGGCCCTAGCGTAACCGACAGGCTGTTGCTCAGGCTATCTTGAAAGTGGCATTGTTTCGCACATAGTTGATTGCTTAGCGAGATGCTTGATGCGTCGACTTTAGGGAAATTAAGTATCATCATTCGTCCTCAGGCTTCCATTCATCATAAATACTGCGTTGTTGTCGAGAACGTTGTTGATCTTGTTGTTGGTTCATTTGCTCGCTGATTGAGATTCGAATCGGTTGTTCAATCCCCAAGCGTTGTAAGCGCTCAACCAATTCTTGTTTAGCGTTTGGGTTGATTAGCGAAAGGGCATGCTCTTGTTTAATTAAGACGCTGTAACCAGAACTGTCGTGCTTAATGGAGATCTCACCACCTTTCAATTGACCTTCATTGAGAAACAGTCGGACCTCCTTCTCGTTCGCTGTTGGGAGAGAAACATAGATCTTTTCGACCAACTTACTAATCAGATCGTTCACGTTTCTTGCCGAGCTGCGAGGTGTTTGCGCTTCCATACTCTTTAGGATCACATCACCTTGAGTAGTCGGTTGGTTTATATTCGCCGCCGAGTGCAGTTTGGTGCCCACTTCAGAGGTTGAATGATGTAAATCAATGCGCTTTAAGGGTTTTAGCTTCTCTTCAAATGCGGACAACGTAGCTTTCGCTTCTGTGTTAATCTGCGCGTTACTTAAGGTTACCGCTTCTTTTACTGTCGTATCGGGCTTTAGTCGCTGACCATTCAAGACGTTTTGCACAGAGGTAGCGGCTTTACCATCAAACTGGATTGGCGCTGGTTGAGTATTCAAGCCTTTTGGGAAACCGTCAATAATGTCTTTGGGATCGAGATACAAGCCATCAAGAGATGCGCTTGAATCCGTTGAATCCGTTGAAACCGTTGAAACCGTTGAAACCGTTGAATCCGTTGAATCCGTTGAATCCGTTGAA